>CAMUDX010000009.1 GCA_947087745.1 uncultured Clostridium sp.
GTTAGATTTTAAAAATATTGAAAGGCTAATATTTGAAGTAATACCTAGCATTTCAGAATATTAGGTATTATTATATAGATTTTTAAGCGATTGCCATAAATCTCTTGAAATTTATCTTTTCATTTGATAACATATTCATAAACAAAAGCACCTCGTATTTTTATTGTTTTCGCTAAACAAATTATATACTTTGTGCTTTTGTTTTTCTATATTTTCTTAAAATTTTCTTTCTGTTTTTCCCCAGATTATTTAACTCATATACATTTCTTCAAAACACTAAGAATTTGTAAGGCAAAAATTCCTTTACAAATTCTATTTTTCTAAATATTTATGTATCTAATAATTTTAACTCTACATTTTCTAATTTATATTTATTAGTAGTTTTATCTAATACAAATTGTGTTAAAGTATTTGCTAAAGTTTCACTATTTTGTTTTAAATCTGTTGTAAATAACAATTTTATTTGTGGTATATCTGCTCCATTTTTTACAATCTCTTTAAAACATTCTGCTGTATGCTTTTCATCTTCACATACTAGTATTAATTGTGGCATTGATTCAAATCCTGAATCCATAGGTTGATAGTTAGCATAAAATTCTTTATACATATTCATTTTGTCTATTAATTTCTTTTCCCAATCTGGCTCTCTTCTAACAACTTCAAATAAAAATTGTATAGATTTTGAGTTTTTTGATAGTTTTACACATCCACCAGCAACTTTAAATACTTTTCCTGATACCTTTGCTGTTATGGCAGGTTTTACAATATAACTATCAAATGCTTTTACTTTTCTTAAATAAGCTATAATAGTTTGATTTCCTGCTAATCTTTTCTTTATCATTGCAACTGTTTTAGTATTATCTGATGGTTGCCATTTTGTTTCTATTTCTTTTGACTCTAATAAGTATTTTCCCATTTTTTCTAAACAGTATATTCTATATATTCCTTTTCCTTCATCAGAAGTAAAATAGTATCTTGTTAATATCTTTGATTTTACTAGTTGTTCTAATTTATTATTTAATTTATCTTGTGATTTAGGGTCTATCCCTTTTATTTGTAGCATTTGAAATAGTTGTCTTGATGTTATAAATTCGAATTCGTTTACTAATTCTAATATTACAAAATGTATGTCTGTTATATGTCCAATGTTTATTTTATGTACTATTTGGTTCATTGATACATATCCATCTTTCCCATCAAATGTTTTTATTTCTCCTTCTCTAATTGCGAATGGAGATACTTCGGCTTTTATTTGATTATCTTCAATCATTTTAATCATCCCTTCTTTAACTATAAGCTAGTTATTTAATATTACTTGTAGGTACTTTTTAGTGTATCCTACTTTTTTACTATAAATTAGTTATTTGTTATTACTAATTTAATTTTCTTTTTTTCTGGTATTATTCTTCTGATATAAACATCAACCTCTTGACCATATTTCAATTGGTCAGTATATTCTGCCATTCCAACAAGGTTTGGTGTTAGTTCTATGAATATACCATTATTGTTCTTTTCGGTTTCTCTTACAATACCTTTTACATATGTTCCTTCTTGAAATTTGTCTGCGTTTTCTTGCCAACTTCCTAATGTATCTTTATATGAAAGCATTATTTTGTTGTTTTCCTTGTTGATGGATTTTACTTTTACTTGTATATTTTGTCCTATTTTTAGTCTTTCTTTTGGTGATTTTATTCTAGCTACTGATAAGTCTTCAATATATACTAGTCCTGTTTCTCCATTTTCTAGCTTTACAAACGCTCCATATGGCTTTATGTTCTGTACCTTTCCTTCTATGATTTGTCCTTCCTCTATGTTTATTAGTTTATTCATTAGTTTTCTCCTTTTTTCTTATGTTTGCATATATTATATCGTTTATCACCTCATTTTTCAATAGTTTGTGCAAATTTTTTTAGTTGTGTCAGGGGTGTGTCAGGGGGACGTTCTTTTTGACACACAGTAAAGGTATCTTTATTATAAACAAAAGATGTGTCAAAAAGAACGTCCCCCTGACACACCTAAAATTTTATTTATTTCTTCTTTCCTCAAATATCTCCATTTACCTAACTCAATATCTTTTACTGAAATATTCCCTATTTTGCTTCTGTGTAATGCTATGACTCTCTTGCCTATAGCTTCACACATTCTTCTTACTTGTCTATTTTTCCCTTCATGTATTATTATTTCTAATCTTGATATATCTTTTTCAGTATCTGTTTTTAGTATTTTTACTTTTGCTGGTTTTGTTATATATCCTTCAATGTCTACTCCTTCTCGTAATTTTTCTACTTCTTCCGATTTTATTATTCCTTTAATAGTTACTGTATATGTTTTTGTTATTTCATGTTTTGGATGTGTTACCTTATATACAAAATCTCCATCATTTGTTAGTATTAATGCACCTGATGTATACATGTCTAATCTTCCAACTGGTACTACTCTTTCTCTTACTTTTACTAAGTCTAATACTTTATCTCTTCCAAATTGCTCGTCTGTGGTTGTTACATATCCTATTGGCTTGTTTAATAGTATATATACTAATTTATTATTCTCTCTTACTTCTTTTCCTTCAAACTTTACTTGGTCTTTTTGTGGGTTTATTTTGGTTCCTAGCTCTATGACTATTTTTCCATTTACTTCTACTTTTCCTTGTTCTATATATTCTTCACATTTTCTTCTTGATGCTATTCCACATTCTGCTAAGTATTTTTGTAATCTTATTTCTTCCATGCCTTTTTTGATGTTAGATTTATTCTAACATTTTCTCCTTTTTTCTTTCAAATTTCTCTATATTATGTACTATTTTTGTCTTTCTATCATATTATATATTAATTCCTTTTACTTTTGTAAAAGGCTTTATATAGATTTTCCGGTAGCATAATTAATTCAGTTACCGGATGTTATTTATATTATACAATTTTATCTTATTCTATTGTAATAATCTATTATTTATTATCTAATTTTTCTATTATGTCTTTAAAATATTTTGGATATTCTGCTGTTAAATCCATTAACTTACCTGTTCTTGGGTGTTTAAATTCCAATCTTTTTGCATGTAGCATTTGTCCTTCTACATTAAAGTCATTCTTTCCATTTGAATATGTATAATCACCCACTACTGGATATCCTATTTGTGATAAATGTACTCTGATTTGGTGCGTTCTTCCTGTTTCTATATTTATTTCTAATAATGTATACTTTTCATACCTTTTTAATACTTTAAAGTGTGTTATAGCTTCTTTGCCATTTTTAACTACTGCCATCTTTTTTCTATCTTTTGTGCTTCTTCCTATTGGCATATTTATTGTTGCTTCGTTTTCTTTGACAATTCCTCTTACTAGTGCTATATATGTTTTCTTTACTTCATGATTTTTTATTTGTTCACTTAAATTTATATGTGCCATATCATTCTTGGCTACTATTAGTAGTCCTGAAGTATCTTTATCTAATCTATGTACTATTCCTGGTCTTATCTCTCCACCTATTCCTGATAAAGTTTCTTTACATATTGACATTATTGCATTAACTAATGTACCATCTGGGTTTCCTACTGCTGGATGTACTACCAACCCTTTTGGCTTGTTTACAACTATTATGTCATCATCTTCATATACTATCTCTATTGGAATATCTTGTGCTTTTAATTCTATCTCTTTTGCTTCTACTTCTTGTATTTCTATGATATCATCTTTTGCAACTTTATATGATGGTTTTGTTTTTGTTCTATTTACTAAAATTATTTCTTCTTCTATTAGTCTTTGTATTGCTGTTCTTGATAATTCTCCATCTTTTTGTGATATATATGCATCTATTCTTTTTCCTTTTTCATTTTCTTCTACTTTATATTGTTTCATTTATATTTACCCTTTCATACACTCAATTTGATGCGATAGTTCATATATTTTTTATTTTACTCTTTCGTATAATATGAAATTGCTATCTTCATGTAATACTTTGTATTGACTATCATTTGTATTTTTTATTACTACATTCATTTTTGAATTTTTATATAAAATTATATGTGTTATATTGTATTTTTCAAATATAGTTTCATACCATATATTTAAACTTGATGATTTTATAAAGTCCATAAATATATCTCTTCCATCTTCTTTTTTGCCTGTAGTTGTATTAAATTCTGGGGCATATAAGTCTGCTCTTGAGTCTATAAATACTGGTATTCCTTTGTATAATAAATAGCTTCCATAATTATATTCATTATATAATCTCATTTGATTAATATCTATGTTTTCTAATATCCATTCTGACATCTGTACTGGATATACTTGTTCATCTACATATGTTTCATCTAATCTTGAGTATGCAATGCTCGCACTTAATCCTATCACTAATATTGATACTATTCCTAAAGCTAACTTCGAGTTCATATCTTTTTCTAGCTCATCTATTATTTTTTCATTATATAATTTGAATGTTCTAGTTGCATATTGGTTTAGTATTATTCCTCCTATCAATGCAAACATTGTTAGCTGTCTTCTTGAGTAAAACATTAATACTATTAGTCCACCTAGCATAAATATCTCTTTTAATTTTAGTTTTCCTTTTGTAAATATTACTAATGCTATTAGTATTAATAAATCTAATATTATAGGCAAATGTTGCATTAGAGTCATTGGTAAATGTTCACTTATGTGTTGTGGCGTTGTTCCTTGCATTGTTTTTACTAAATATGTATATGTTGTTGTTCCTAATGGGTTTAGAAATCCTGTTAATATGCATATTAGCATTATTATTAGTAATAATTTTGTATTTTCATTTCTTGTGGTTACTATTTTATAATTTTCTTTAGTTTGTCCTTTTTTATATTTTAATAATAGTGATATTATATATTCTGCTATGTATGGTAAGTATAATATGAAATAGAAATACCATACTGCTACATGTATGTTTGATATTATTATTGGTATACATATTAATCCAAAAACATATCTTTTTTTCTTGGTTTCTAAAAACATCTCTATAAAGTATATTTCTAATACAAATAATATAAATGTTACTAATTGCGCTCTCGCTGCTATATAGTCTTTTAATATGTACATCGTTATGATTGTTATTAGAAATGATATTGCATTATTTTTTGCTAATTTCGTGTTTACTTTGTATATTGTTATTCCTAAAACTGCTGATAATATACATGTTGATACATATATTGCTGTATATCCTCCTAATAATCCTCCTATAGCTTGTCCTGTTGCAAATATTAGGTATATTATTACATCATATCCCCAATGTGGATATGTGTATGGTAAATCTTCATGCCATGAAAATGGATCTTTCATGTCTATTCCCTTTTCTAATATATGTTCCCCTATCTCTATTGTATAATATGTGTCATTTTGCATTGTTACTGGTGATATGGCAACGCAAAATATTATTATTAATATTATTGCTGTTATATTAAATCTTTTATTTTTCATTTATCTTCTTTCCTTTTACTTTTGTTTTTATTATATATTATGTATTTTATATTACATTTTCTGGCAAAACTAATGATTTGTTGTGATATTCTTTAAAGATTATTCTTTCTCAAAAATTTTATTTAATGTATTCCCCATCTTCTCAATTAAGCCAACTACTAATGCATTTCCCATGCAAAAATATCTAAACCTTTCAGGCATTCCTGTATTCGTCCAATTATCAGGAAAACCATTAATTCTTTCTGTTTCAATTGGTGTTAATATTCTATAACATTTACTTTGTGGATCTTCTATTACATGTGTACTTCTATTTAAACTTCCTTCACTAGTAAGCATTGTTCTTGCAGGCTTATCTAATCTATCTGGAAATGCTATTGCTCCTTCTCTAAAATGATATTCATGTGGTGTTCCAGCCTTTCTTAATATGTCTTTTGCTCCTTTTAAATAGTTCCATTTATTTAGGTCTTTACCTAAGTTATATTTTTCGTCAACTCCATTATATTCTATAATTTTGCTTAATGGCTTGGCATCTATATGTATTGGTGTTACTTCTGTTGTATATATTTTTCCATTTAGCATTACTCCAGAATTTTTAAATTCCATTTTAAAATTGTCTGAAATATCCATTAAATCACTATATTTGAATTCTATTTCTGTTGAATCTATATTAACATCTATTGGAAATTCCTTTATAAAAAATCCTTCATTTTGTATAATTTTTTCTAATGACATTTTTTTTATATTCTTATAGTATTGTGTATCATTTTTGCATGCGAATATGAATGTTCTTCTTCTCCTTTGTGTAAATCCATAATCAGCTGCATTAATTACTCTCCATTCAACAGTATATCCTAAATCATTAAAGCATGCCAATATTACTCCAAAGTCTCTTCCTCTTTGATTTGCAGGAGATTTTAATAGTCTATCTACATTTTCAAGTAATACAAACTTAGGCTTCTTTGCTTCTAATGTGTCTCTAATCTGCCACCATAATACGCCTTTTTTTCCTTCTATTCCCTTCGCTCCAGTTCTTGCTACGGAATAGTCTTGACATGGAAATCCTCCTACAAGTAAATTGTGATTTGGTATTGTGGTTTTGTCTACAGATGATATATCTTTATTTACATATTTGCTTTCATTTCCAAAATGTTTTATATAACAATCATATGCATGTTGTGACTTCTTTCCTGGCTCCCATTGGTTTGCCCATACAGTCTTCCAGTTAGTATCTGCTTTTTCTAGCCCTACTCTAAATCCTCCAACTCCTGCAAATAATTCGCAAACTGTTTTTTCCATTTTACATTTCCTCTCTTTTGTTAAACATATATTTAACTCTTTTTTCCTTATAATTTTTTATTTCGTTTGCAAATCTATTATCCATAAGCTCTTGAAATCCTTCATTAAACTCATATCCAATAAAATTTCTATTATTATTAAGTGCTGCTATTAAACTTGTTCCACTTCCCAAAAATGGATCTAACACTATGTCATTCTCAGCGGTAGATATATCTATAATTCTATTTACTAGTTCTGTAGGATAAATTGCAGGATGTATAGTTTTCTTTCCAACACTACCAGCCTTTCTATTTATATTCCATATAAGTCCTCCATTTAGTTTATTGTTTTTATAATCATCATATTTATTTATATAAAAAGATTTAATACCATTCGCTTCGCTTTTTGTAAAAATAAGCACATATTCATGTCTATCAACTATATTTTTTGCATTTGTTGGTATTCCTGAAGATTTATGCCAAATTAATATTCCTTTAAATTTAAAACCTATTTTTTTACATTGCTCAATAAATAATTTTGGTAAATATATTGGCTCATTATTCCTTACTCTTACATTTATATTTATCCACATACTGCCATCAATTTGTAGTTTATTATAGCATTCATTCCATACCTTATACATTCTTTCTGAATATGTTTTATAGTCCTCTTTTCCAATTTGGTCTTCTTTAAAGTAATCTTTTAAATCCCAATATGGTGGTGATGTAACTACTAATTTAACAGTTCCATTTTTAATATTTCCCATATCTTCAGATGTATTAAAAAATACTTTAGCACTAGTATTCTCATTATTTGACTTTTTTATTATTTGATTGTCAAATATATCTTTAAGCTTTTTTTCTTTATTTTCCATAAATTTAAATGTAATATCATTATCTTTATACTTATATTTTATATCTTGTTGATTATCACTAAGTAAGAATATATTATCACTTTTTTTCTCTATGGTTGCATTGAATATTCTATCAAATGTTTGATTTGTATCTAATAGAATATGATTTGTAATATTTCCCTTTCCATCATCTAAAGTTGGTATCCACACGTTGCCAGGATCCTTCCCTTTTGGATTATAATTTTTTTCTCTCTTTCCCCATTCAACATCCTTCCATATATGTTTTTCTCTTATAGCATCTTTATTAAAATACATCTTTTCTTTATTTTTAGCAAACCAAACAATATATTGAATATTATCATAATTTTTTTCTGTATCCTCTGGGCAAATAATTGTATTGATATATTTGAATCCAATGCTTGTACAATATTCCATTAAATCAAAAACATCATTTTTGATTTGAGTATTGTCATAACTATTTTTTACATAACAAAATAAATTTCCTTCATCTAATATATCATTCTTTATTTCTTTTATAATTTCTGTTACATTAGTAATACTATTTTTAAGTATAACTGTCTTATACTTTTCCCTCACTTTCGACTCCTTTTATCCTTTCTTCTGCTATTTTAGAATATTCTTCTACCTTCTCAATATATATCCATTTTCTATTTAATTTAATTGACTCTTTAGCTGTTGTTCCACTTCCTCCAAATGGATCTAAAACAATATCTCCTGGATTTGACCAAGATAATATATGATCATCTACTAATTTTTCTGGGAATATTGCAGGGTGCCTATATGCTATATCATCCTTAGTTGCAAATCCTTTTCCATTATTATATCTCCAAATATTAGTTCTAATTCCATATTCATTTATTACCTTTTTTCCTTTTTTCGTTAGCGTTCCATCTTTCTCTCTTCTTGTAACATCAGAAAAAGTAGTCATTCCTCCACACTTATTTTTTTTATCTGTTAATAGATTAACCGTTTTGGGCTTTCCTTTAGATATTATAAACATATATTCAAATGTATTAAAATATCTTTTACTATGAGGAGGACCAGAACCCGCTTTTTCATATATAATTACATCATAAATGTAAAATCCTATTTTTTGGAAATATAATGCTTGTTTAAAACCTGTCAATGATTTATTTCCATCTTTCGTCTTATCCCCTACAATCCAGACAATAACACCTCCATCTTTCATAATTCTATATAATTGATTAGCTACCTGCTTAAATTTTGAAAAATCCCATGTTATCTTATTATTATAATCTCTTAAATCATCATATGGTGGACTGGTGATTACTAAATCTATTGAATTATCTGGCATTGTATTCATTATAGTAATATTATTTCCTATATTTATTTTATTTAAGAAATGTTCTATATTATTTTTTTCTTTCATTTAATCCTTCCTTATTAAGCTAAAATCTTATTATATTGTAGCTCATTAATGATATGTTCTGCTAATGCATATTCTAACTGATAAGATTTTAGTATTTTCTTATTATATAAAAACTTGAATCTTTCCAGTATTGTCTTATTTAAATGATTATTTTCATCAAGATTTTTGTATATCTCTTCTTTGGACTCTTCTTTTCCATAATGAATCCTTCTATGGCAATCTGGACATACTCCATATATATTTATATAATGATCTGGACCATCAACAATGTTAAAAGGTAATAAATGATGATATTCAAGATATGCCTCATCCTTTATTGTTAAAAATGTAGTCTTTCCACAGCATTCACATCTTATTAATTTTCTTTCATCAGAATAATTTGAATTGTATAAAGCTTTTATTAAGTTTATCAATTTAATACTTCTTACTCTTTCTTCTGTTATTTGAACATTCTCATTAGATATTTTTTCTATCTTTTGCTTTAAATCATCAACGTTTAACTGTGTATATTCATTAATATATGAATACTCATGTGTATCATCTTCAAGTCTTACTTTTTCTAAGTCATTATTAGATATTGCTGTATATATCATTTTTATTGCTGAACTTAAATCTTTTATTTTACTTATGCTACAACTATTTAATAGCCTACTATATGTATTTTGAATATGTTTTATTTCTTCATTTTTTATATTTATCTCTTCAAAATTAATATTATTCTTTATTGAGTAATCTGTTAAAATTAACGCTATTATTATAATTTTGTCTAAATGTATATTATATAAATCCCAATTAATCTTCGTTTTAGCATTAACACTATATGTATTTATTTGACTTTGTAATGTATACTTCTTTTTTAATTCTTGCTCACATGAATCAAATAATTGCTTATATCTATTTAATTTATATTTATCAACTTGATTATATACTTTTAATATTTTTCGTAATAGCTCTTTATTATTTAATACAACCCCATTTTGATAAGAACAAAATCCAAATGTATTCTTGTTATAATCTTTAATTAAATCATCCCTTATTCCTAGGATATACTTTTTTAATTCTTTGTCAAAGTCTTCTGTACTTAAATCTGATGTTCTATTAAAATGTGTTACATGATTTTTAATAGAATTTATATTAGAAATTAATTTATCTATATTATTTTCTATAAATTCTTTGTTATTGTTGTTTGTCCTTGAAATTATAAATTGATATTCCTCCCTGCTAATGCCTCCTCTATTAAATAAATAGTTTAATATTGTAATATATGGACTATAATTTAAGTAGAATTTTTCCCCATTAGCATATAAATTTCCTTCAATTCCAGAAAATAATACCGTTACAGGTTGAGAAATCATTTTTAATTTTTGGTGTTCCCATATTATTCTGAATTCATCATAATTAGCTTTTATCGCAGCCTCTCCTACTGGTGTTAAACTGCTAAATTCTGTATCTGAACTTCCAGTAGATTTTGAGTGTACAAATCCATAATACCACAATATCTGTCTTTCGTTTCTTAATGCTGCATGATAATCACTCTTTATATGTTTTACATCATATCTATTTTTGGGATGCTCAATTAGATATTTGTTTATTATATCATCTATCTTTTCCATGTTAAATTCTCGTTTATATAAATGTTCTCTAATGTATTTTTTTACTCCAGATTGTCCTCCTATTTGCATTAAATAAACAAAGTAATATTTTTTTACTATATTCATATACTCGTTTTCTTCACTTTTATTGGTAAACATTTTATTGCCTTTAAAATTTACAAATCTATTGTAATTATTTCTAATGTCAACTTCGCTAGGAAAAAAGAAGTCAGTCGCATCTGATTGACATTCTTGTGGTAATGAATTAATGAAATTGTTAAAAATATTTATTATATTATCTATTCCATCTTCAGTTGAAACTCCATCAGTTAGAAAAATGTTATAGTAAAGTACTAAATATTTTTTTAAATACCATAATGTTCCTGAAACACTTTCCCTGGTGAATTCCATTGATTTTGTTATAAAATAATTTCCTGGTATTATTTTTTCTTTAAATTCTTCCATATCTATACCTCATTAATGTTATTAATTTCATAGTATTTATATCATAAGATGATAAATTTCTCAATAATATTACATATATTTCTAATTTTAATTTTTTAAGTTTGTTATTGATGTGGAATAAATTAATGCATTTTTTTGTCATAATCCAGATTTCAAATTTTCTAAGGTGACACTTGCTTTGCTTATAGTATTGTCTTCGGGTTATGAGAATTTAATTGTGATTTTTGAGAAATTTTGTTAACTTGAGTTTTTATTAGTTTTAATAGGGTTATAGCAAATTGGTGTGATTATGAATTAGGTTAAATTTGGTCTATTTTTGCAACAATTGTCCCCAATTTGTCCCCAATTTTTTGATAAATCAAATGTGTGAAATTTCAATAAATTTTTAAGTTTGTATTTGCAAGTTTTATTGTGTTTTGATGTGTTAAATTTTAAAATTTATAAAAATGGAGGTTTTAGCAATGAATAATTTAAGAGAAGTTAATGATGATATTTTAAAGGATTGGTTAAATTTTAGAGAGGAGGATTTATGTTCTTTGACTTGTGATGAGGATAGAAAACATAATATTTATTTTGATGAGATTTCTGACAGAATTTTAAAACGTGTTCCTAAAAAGGATAGAAAGTATGTTGAAAAACAACTTAGTTTTCTTGATAAGAATTTTATGGGTTATATTGATTATTGGAATGAGAAGTATTATAGGAATGGGTTTTGTGATGGAGTGCAGTTGATTGGTGGATGTTGTAATAATAATGTTTCATTTTAAAGTGCAAATTTTGCACTTTAAAAATAAAAATTGCACTTTAAAAGGCGAGTTAATTCTCGCCTTAATAAATTTATAAAAAGTATTCAAGTTCAATTTTTAATATTTCATTTTCATCAAATTCATATAATATAGCTACATCTATATTATAACCGCCATCTTCACTTAATGTTACAAACCTGTCATATTCTTTTACTATCTTTTTTGATAATTCCTGACTTAATCCCTCTCTTTGAAAATATATTTGCATTTCATTAGATGTACCATACTTTACCTCATTAAATACATCTTTATCTATTAACTCTAGCTTAAATAAAATTTCTATATATTTCATTAACTTATAATCTATGAAATCATTCTCTATTTTAATTTTCTTTATGGCATAATTTACTTTCTGTTCGTCAGTCTTTGTTATAAGTCTAACATAATTAGGTATTCTATCAGTGTCTAATCTTTTGCATTCTCCCCACTTACTTCCTATATATAAATAATTAAGTTCTGTATCCTTCCAATATTTCAACATATTGTTTATCATTTCGTTATATGTCACATTATTTCTTTTCCAATTGATAAACATAGTGTAGAATGCTCTTGCTTTTTCATTTTCCAATCTTAATAGTTCAAAGTCATCTTTAATATATTCTACATTCTCTATAAATAATATATATACTAAATCCATTATGCTATATTGTTTTCCATCTGCTCTTATATTTTCTAGTCTATTTTGCATTACATTCTCATTTTTCTTAATTTCAAATTCTGTTATATTATTTTCTAAACAATATTTTCCTATTTCAGTATTTATTTCATTATTTTTTTCTGTCTCATTTTCTAAGTTTTTAATAATATTTTTTTCATTTTCATCTTCAATTAAAACTTTAGTTAATAATGGGTTTTCTAATGCATCCTCTCTCTTTTTACTTCTAGAATCTATCTTTAGATTATTTTTTATAAAATCTTCAAAATTATTCCTTTCTTTATCTTTGGTTTTAACAAAATGTATTTTTGGTAGCAACTTTCTTACATCTGCATTATACTTATTAAATATTGTGCTATATCTATTAACTCTTCCGATTAAATTTTTTAAATCTTGATAACTCATATTTCCCTTTCCCTTATATGTATCCATAATAAACATATTATCGAAAGGCATATTTACTCCTTCAAGCAATGTTGATGTTGCAAATACATATTTAATACTATTATTAAAATCTTTTCGAATAACATTTTCTAGATATAATCTAACATTTTCAGGAACTATACCATTATGATAAACAATACCTTTCTTTATTAATTGAGCCAAATCATAATCTTTATGTATAAATTTTTTCAACTCATTTGAAACTCCTTCAAGAGAACTTATCTCATTCTGAAATTCGGCTAATTCAAATGCTTTTTCTACACATTCTCGTGGCTTATTTAAATATACAATATTTTTGTTCTTTCCTTCCTTTAAAAGATAATCATATTCATTTAAATAAACTTTATTTGTTGGAATAAACTGATTAAAAAATTGATCATATATTCTTTTTTCTTTATCCATAAAAGTTATATATGCTATTTCTTCAATCTTTATCACTGGTTTAATTATTAATGGTTTATCAATTACATATTTTTGCTTTAAATATTTAAAATCAATATTTGTATAATCATCAATTACAGGACTAAAATATTTAATAATCATATCTTTGTTTTTATTCTTTAATAAAATAATAATTCTTGCTAACAGTTTATTTCTATTATCTTTTTCAAATAAATTATGTGCTTCATCTATAAGTAGTGTGTCAAATGTAATATCAATTCGTTTATCATATATAAGCTTAAATAACCTTTCTTGAGTAAAAATAAAAATATTTCTCTTATCTTTATTAATATTTATATCATAATGAGTTATTATTTTAGGTTTATGTTCATTATTTTTAAATAATTCCAAAACATCTAACCTTAATTGATTAATCATAGCTTTGGATGGTAATACAACACATATATTTTTACTTGAATAATTCTTTTGTATATATTCTTTTATTAGTTCTGTCTTTCCAAATGATGTTGGAGCAACTACTGTTGTCTCTGCATCCTCTTTGAAAAAATCATATTTTAATCTTTTTTGTTTTCCAGTATAATAATTAGTGTCTTCCTTAAAGTTTTCTTTTAAACTATCATAAATATTTTCAATTAATGATTCTTCATTTTCAATATTATTTATTCTATCTAATAATTCAATAACTGGCATATTAAATAATTTATATGATATTTCATATAATGGGCTATAATCATCTGTAAGTATTGAATACTTCAAAACTATATAATATGCTAATTTTTGATATTCTAATTCTTCTCTTTCTATCAGTAATGCTGCTAATGATAAAATTTTTACAATCTGTTCTCTTGGTATATTGTCAATATTATCTTTTAGTAATTCTATATAAGCATCACTAATATTGTTATTTTCCATGATTTTATATATACTATTAAAGCTTAGTTCCATTTTCTAACTCCTTCAATATTTTTACCATTTTTTTATAATCTTCATGAGATATACAAACAGCTACTATATTTTTAAAATTATTTTTTTCTCTATCCAATACTTCCTTAACCTTTTTCTTATCAATATTATCTATATCTTTTTTAAAAACTGCTGATACTCCTATGGCATTTTTTTCTATTTGCTCATCAATTTCTTTAGTAAGAATGTCCGCTATTTGTTTTTTTAATTCTTTTTCTTCAACATTAGCAATATTACTTTTTGCAGTTAACCAATAATTTTTATTATTACTAGAGAACTTTCCCTTAACATCTGTAATAGCTTCTTGTATCTTGGAAACATGAGAATCTGTAATATTGTCATTTTGAGCATTTTCTCTTGACTTTACTTCTGTGTACCATACTTTTTTTCCATCAAACAATAATACGTCAAATCCTTTTTTTACACTTCTCTCTTCCCTATTTAAATAAATAGATATATGGCTATAATTTTTTAATTTTTCAAAACTTTTTAAATGAAATAATAGTTCTCCTATCATCCCTGCTTTTTGCTCATCTGTTTTTCTCTCTATTCTTTTATTTAACTCTTCTATAGTTTCATCAAAACTAATAATTTCTAATTCTTCTTGTTCTTTGCCATAACATATAGTTACTAGTAATTGTTTTAATTTTTGTTTTATTGTTTCTTCTTCATCATTGCAAATTATTTCTAATATATTTTGATTCTCTAATTTTTCCATTTAATTTCCCCTCATTAATATTACCATTCATATTATAAAAAAAATGTCGAAACTTGTATTTTATTATCAAAAAAAGCAAAATAATTTGTAATATATAATTACTATTATCTCGCTTTTCTTTAGTTTATTTATTACCTATATAATATCTAATCATTTCTGTATATTGATCTTGCGCATTTAAACATGTATCAATTAAATATCCTTTTTCATTTTTGTATTCTTTCAATCCTCTATAATAAAATAATTTATCTGCATCTTGTATAATGAATGGAATAATATTGTTTTTTAAACATTCCTTAAACATAATAATTCTTCCTATTCTGCCATTACCATCTTGAAATGGATGGATGCTTTCAAATCTATAATGAAATTCAATTATTTCTTTTATAGTAATTTGTTTAAGTGAATTATACCAATCAATTAATTCTGACATTTCTTTTTCAACATTATTAGGTGATGTTGTCTTAATACCACTTCCTATTGTATTAGCTCTTTGTTTATATTCTCCAACATTAAACCATTCTACCCTACTATCTGAAGTACCATCTTTTAAAATCTTATGAAATTCTTTTATCAGCTTTTCTGTTAGTTTTTTATCTGCTACATATAACATATAATCAACTAATTTAAAGTGATTCGCTGTTTCTAATATATCATCTACTTTTGCAATTGTATCACCTTCAAATAAAATAGTATTGGTTTCAAAAATATATCTTGTTTGATCTTCCGTTAATGTACTTCCTTCAATGTGATTTGTATTATATGCAAATGAAATCTGAGTTCGATGATATAAATTTCCTTTTAATTTCATTTCTTTTTGTTCTCTAAGTATATCTAATACATTTATTTTTGAAATATCAAATTTATCTTCTTTTAACAACTCATCAATGGAAACTTCAAATAATTCAGATAACTTTTTTAATGATTCAATATTAGGTTCCAATATTCCAGCCTCATATTTTGAAATTGTTGCTGCTTTTACTCCTAATATTTTCGCCACTTCACCCTGCGTCATATTTTTATTTTCTCTATATAATTTTATTTTTTCTCCTAACATAATAAAAAACTCTCCTTTTCACTACAATAATATTATATCATATTATTTCCAAAAAAGAAAGTTTTTATTTTAATTTTATATAATTATTTCCAAAATAGATTTTTTAATTAATTAAGTCTTTTAATTTCACACCATCTTTATTCTTCCATTCACTATATCCATTAGAATTTCTTCCTAAAATAATAACTGCTGCCATTGATGGAGTAGAGCATAAGTGGTTGTTTACAAATACATTATCCTCTATATCTTTAGAATTACGTTCTCTCTCTGCATATTTGATTAAACTTGGTGATAAAGAATTAGCAATTTTATCTTTTATTTTTGAACCTTTCAAAATAACAAATCCTTCATCAGTCAAAATGCCTTTTGCATATTCAATATTATTATTATTTAAATATAACAACTCATTATCTTTGTTCTTGTTTTCTTCAGATAGGATTTCATCAAACATATGATATCCATATACAGATGTTAAAATTATTACTTTTTCAAAAAATTTTATCGCTTTTATTTCGTCAGCATCATCTAATGATGATTTTGTTGGTGTTACTTGATTTATTTCATATCTTCCAACTTTGTTTGCCTTTGTATATAATTTATTTTCAATATATTTTATATGAGCCTTGTTTAATGAATTATCTTGACTTACAAATACAATACATTCTCTCCAAAATTCTTTATTCTTATTATGTTGCAATAATCTAACATATATATCTTCTGCCTCTCCAATATAAGCTCTATTCTCACCTGTATCTTCATCTACACCTAATAAAATATACACACCAGTATTATTTATTCCCTTTAAATCTTTTGCTTCTTTCATCTTGCTTCTAGGTATTTTATAACTTACTCCTATCCATTCATCTAAATTGCCTTGAATTATTCCTGTAGCAGTTCCATTCTTTAGTATCATTGTTACAACATTTTGATTCATTACTACTCCTCCAATTTATACTCTTCACTGTCTTCTGCAACTTTTAGATTGTTATCTTGTTCTTCGTTATCTTCATCATACTCATTTTTCATTAATCTGTAAATAACATTTCCTAAAGAATTCATAATCGCATCATAGAATTCTTTATTTTCAAACAACTTCTTATATGAAGTTGCACTTTCTTTATAACATTTTGCTGTTTTCTCACTAAATACTTTAGGAAATACTGATTTTGTAAACATATCTTCGTTATTATTTTTAGCTAAGTTTTTAATTGTTTTATCTTCCATAATAGTATTCATAAGATTCTCTACTATGAGATTATCTCCATCTGTAAATTGCCCAGAATACAATTCATTTACTTTTTGAATTACTTCATCTAGTAATCTCTTTTCTGGTAATACTGCTATTTGTATTTTTGCTCCTTGTGGTTTTATCATTCCTGGAGTTTCTTCTGTTTTTCTCAATGATACACTTCCATCAAAAGTTTGCTTTAAATTATAGTATGTAAGTTTAACTGTTCCTTCTAAATCTATTACATCTATTTTGTTCTTTGGTAATAATTTTTCTACGTATCTTAAATACATATAAATTTTATGTAATTCTTCATCACCCATATATGCTATTTGAGTTATATATGAATAAAATCTATTAAAGCTTTTTACTTCTTTTCTAAAGCTTTCTCTTTGCTCAATATCTAATTTATTATATAAATCAACAGTTTCTTTAACACAGCTCGTCAATTTTCCAAAATCATTTTCATTTTGTTTTCCATTTTTTAAATACACTTTGCAAAATTTTTCTACATTATCATCATACCATAATTTATAACTTTTTAATATATTTAACTTATTATATATAACATTGGGATCTGTTTCTTTTTCTAAAACTGAAACATCATAAAATGGTTTGAAAGCTTCTTGAATATCTTCTGCTTTATTTACAAAATCAATTACTAATGTATCATCTTTTCCTTTACACATTCTATTTAATCTTGATAGTGTTTGTACAGCTTTTATTCCAGACAACTTTTTGTCCACAAACATTGTATGCAATAATGGCTCATCAAATCCTGTTTGATATTTTTCAGCAACTACTAATACATTGAATTCATCTCCATGAAAGTATTCTTTTGTCTGAGATTCTTTTATTTTCTTGCCATCTTTAGTCTTATTCATTCCACTTTCTGTAAAAGCTTCTCCACCATCTTTAACTTCTCCTGAAAACGCTACTAAAACATCAAGATCATCGTATCCCTTTTCTTGTATATATCTTTTCATTTCAAAAAAATACCTTACTGCATGTAATCTTGAAGCTGTAACAAGCATTGCTTTTCCTTTACCGCCAATTTTATTTTTAGTTACTTTTCTAAATTGTTCAACTATTATTTGAGTCTTTTGCGTTATATTTATTTCGTGTAAACTCTCAAATTTTTTGATATATTTAGTTGCATAATTTTCTGGAACTTCTGGATTATCTGGTATTTTTTTTGCAATTTTATATATAGATTCATAAGTCATGTAATTTGCTAACACATCTAATATAAATTCTTCTTCTATAGCTTGTCTCATACTATAAATGTGATATGGTCTAAAAGTTCCATCTTCTTGCTTTGTTCCAAATAACTCTAGTGTTTTTCCTTTCGGTGTTGCTGTAAACGCAAAGAATGATAAATTATCTTGTTTTCCATGTGTAGCTAATTCTTCTACTATTTTATCTTCATAGTCTTTTTCATTTTCTTCTGCTATTGCCTCTAATTCTGCATATTTCTTCAATGCTTCATCTCTATCTGCTAGTGCTATTTTCAATTTCTTTGCTGAATTTCCTGTTTGACTTGAATGAGCTTCATCAACTATTACTGCAAATTTTTTGCCAGCTGTATCGGATACATCTTTATATATTACTGGAAATTTTTGAAGAGTTGTTATAATAATTCTCTTTCCATCATTTATAGCATCTTTTAAATCCTGTGATGTTTTTTCATCATCTATTTTTACAACTACTCCTTTTTGGTGCTCAAACTGATATATAGTGTCTTGTAATTGCTTATCTAATACAGTTCTATCTGTTACAACTATAATAGAATTAAATACTGCATTGTTATTTTTATCATGCAATCCAGAAAGTCTATGTGCAAGCCATGCAATAGAATTTGATTTTCCAGATCCAGCACTATGTTGAATTAAATAGTTTTGTCCAACTCCACAATCCCTTACATTCCATATCAATTTTCTTACAACATCCAATTGATGATATCTAGGAAATATTATATTTCTTTTTTCAATCTTCTTTTCTTTACCATTTTTATGTTCTATTTCTTCTTTAACTTCTAAATGAACAAATTTATGAATTATTTCCATTAAAGAATCCTTCATTAATACATTTTTCCATAAATAATCTGTAGTATATCCATCATAATTTGTTGGATTTCCTGCACCTCCTACATTTCCTGCCCCATTTGAACCTTGATTAAATGGTAAATATCTTGTATTTGGTCCTGCTAGTTTTGTAGTCATTTTTACATCATAATGATCTACAGCAAAATATACTATTATTCTTGAATTAAATTTAAATATTAATTCTCTTGGATCTCTATCATACATAAATTGTTTTTGAGCATTTTCAGAACTTTGTCCTGTTATTTGATTTTTTAATTCTAGAGCAACTAAAGGAATACCATTTAATAATAAAACTATATCAATTGAATTTTCATTTTGAGTAGAATATTTTAATTGTCTCGTTTCATTTAAAATATTCATTTCATATAATTTTCTATCTTCTGGATTTAAATTTGTTTCTGGTTGAAAATATGCCAACTTAAATTTAAACCCTCTATCCGTTATCCCATTTCTAACAACGTCTATAACACCTCTTTGAGCAACTTCTTCATTAAATCTTTTTATAAATCTATTTTCGTAGTCATCTGGAAAAGATTTTCTATATCTTTCCCATTCATTATTTTGAGAATTCTCTATAAAGGTAAATAAGTCTTTTTTATTTAAAGCACATTCTCTATCAAAATCTTGTGGATATCCTTTTACATATCCTCCATCTTCTGATAATAAATAACTTTCTATATCTTGCTCAAATCTTCTTTCATTTTCTTCCATAATTATTGCTCCTTTGAATTGTTTTCTTTCCATATCCATTTGGCATTAAATTATTATTTCTCATATATTCAAGACATTTTTTAACTTTACTTGTTTTTATGTATTTCTTTCTTTTGCTCCATGCATAAAATGCTTCTATTATTTGATTATCAGTTGGTTTTATTCCATCAATTAAAAAATCATTCCAACAATAAAACAATGTAGCAATTATCTCACTTTCTTGTGTATCCTTATTTTTAAATAATTTTATTATTCTTGTTATCTCATTGTCATATCCTTTAAAATCTTTTTGGTATTTTTCAATACCTTCTTTATAGTTATTATCTAGTGTATAAATATCTCTCATATTATCTTTTGAAATTTTTACCCACTCTTTTTCTTTAAAAATATCATATACATTCTTCATCATTTCTTCGCTATATGGACCTGCAGCATACTTTTCATAATCTGGTTCTTGTTTATATTTAATCTTTTTTAATATTACACTCTGTATTTTATTTAATTTTATCTTGCACATAGAGTAATTATTAGGAAGTTGCTCTATTATTCTTAACGATAACTCTGCCATTTCTGTATTATTATAATTTGTTTTTACCTCTTTTTTTCCTGTTACATATTCATATATAAGTGATTTTTTATAGTTTTCTAATTCTTCTATTATTTTTTCTTTATTATTAATTAATTTATCTATTTCTTCGCATTTCTCTGATATATATTTCTCAATTTGAATTTGTTCTTTTTGTGGTGGCAAAGCTATTAATATATTACCAATTTCTGCACCTGATATATGAACAACTTTCAATTTAGACTTTCCATAACTTTTTTGTGTTTGTCCATAATGACTATTTAAAGCATAACTTAAAAATACTGGATTTTCAGAATGCTTTACAATTATAATATCTCCCCCAGCCAAACAATTTTCATTTCCTAAGTATGCTATGTTTTTTCCTATTTCTTCTACTAATTCTCCTGTGCCAGCAAATAATAAATCACCATAAGTAAAATATTGATTTGAATTTATCCTTTCTTTATTAGTTCTAGTTTCACATTCATAGAACTTATAGTTATATTTTGAATATATTTCGCCATATCTCACACAAGGTGTATCTCCATCAGTTACAATGTCTTCTTTAGTAATTCCATTACCTTTGCCAATAGAATTTACAATATATTTTAATTTTATAAGTTTCCAATGCCTTGGAATCATTCCAACCGATTCAATACCACTATCTTTCATTTCAACATTTTCATCTAATCCCTTAGTAACAATTTTAGTAATTATTGATTGTTTATATAGCTTATAATCTTCAACAGTTTGCACCGTTTTTTTTATTACCTTATCTATTTCTATTATTTTTTCATCTAATTCATTACTAATTTTAATTTGTTCATAATCTGGTGGAACAGGAATACTTATTTTTTTCATTTTTTGAAAATTTGTTGACCATAAATCTGAGACAATTCCACTTCCCCATCTATAAAATTCTTCTGCAAATCCATAATTTTTTAATAAATATTTTATATATTCATTTTTTAAATTTTTATTCTCAAGTACAATATTGATTAAAGAAACTGAACCATCATAATTAGATAAACCACATGATTGTTTTCTGTCTGATCTCGAATTTATAACAAAATCTCCATTACAAACTTTTTTTCTAGCATCATGCGCATCTGATTTAGCAGCTGTTTCTAACTGCTTAACTATTCCTTGTTTAGTTACAGAAAGAGGTTCCCAATCATAATCTGACACTCTTTCATTTCTTTCTCTAAAACATTTATCTATTGTCTTTATATTCCAATTTTTAGGTATTCTTCCAATCCATTCAATACCTGATTCTTTCATTTCTCTCATATTTACTTGTCCTCCTTAAATAATTTTTCAAGAGAACTCATAATATCTTTCTCATTTTTTCTAATTCTTGCTTCTATTACATCTGAATCTTCTGGTTCAACATATTTGTAGAAAAATCTTGTAAAAGGTATTTCATATCCTACTACTGTTTTATTTTTATCTATCCAAGCATTTGCATTATATGGTAATACTTCACGTTCAAAATATTCATCTATATCTTCTTTTAATGGCACATTCTCATAATCTCTTTTTTCACTGTTCGGCTTATTATTTCCTTTTTTATCTTTTATAATGTTATTGTTTTCATCAAATATTGGTGTTTCAATTGTAATTCTATTAAATCCAAAATCTGTATTATTAAAAATCTTACTTTCTACTGATTTTCCATTTTCATCATATTCTTTATCTTGAAAATCGTCGTATGCTCTTAATATTAAATTCTTACATTCTTCACTAATATCTTTTCTTTTATTTCCTATATTCTTTCTTCTATTTTCATAACAATTTGAAGCATCTATTAACTGTACTTTTCCTTCTCTCATAGCATTCTTATGCTTGTTTATCAACCAAATATATGTAGATATTCCTGTATTATAAAATAAATCTGTTGGTAATTGAATAATAGCTTCTAACCAGTCATTTTCAATTATATATCTTCTTATTTCAGATTCTCCAGATTCCGCTTGTCCACTAAATAGTGGAGAACCATTTTGAATAATAGCCATTCTTCCATCATCTTTTAACTTTGCTATGCCATTTAAAGTAAATAACATTTGTCCATCACTAATTTTAGGTGTACCGACTGGAAATCTTCCTTTATCACCTTTTGCTACCTCATTTTCTATTGCTTTCTTTTGTTTCTTCCAATCTATCCCAAAAGGAGGATTTGAAATAATATAATCAAATTCATATCCTTTGAATTTATCATCATCCAAAGTATCTCCCTGTTTAAAATTATCTGCTTCTCCATCTTTTATTAGCATATCTCCTTTTGCAATAGCATAAGTCTCTGGATTTAATTCTTGACCATAGCAATCAACAATAGCATTTTTATTTAATTGTTTCAACCTATCTGTCATACAAGCCAGCATTTGCGATGTTCCCATTGCCATATCATAAATTGTCTTCACTTTATTTTCGTTTATTAAAACATCTCTTTCTTCAGCAACCAATAAATCTGTCATAAGGTAAATAATATCTCTTGCTGTAAAATGAGCTCCTGCTTCTTCATCATAACTTTCTGAAAATTTTCTAACTAATTCTTCAAAGATATATCCCATATCTTCTGTTTTTACCTCATCTAGTCCCATATATGCTTTTTTACTATTAAACTCCTCTAATACTACATATAATAATCTATTTTCTGCCATTGTTTTTATTTCATTTTCAAATTTGAAATTATTAAGTATATCAATTACATTATCTGAAAAACCATTTATATAATTTTTAAAGTTACTCTCTATGTTGTCGGGATCATTAAGCAGTTTTTGAAAATTATACTTACTTGTATTATAAAACTTATAGCCAGATGCTTCAATTAAGAATTGTTCTTTAACTTCAAAATCTTTGTATTGTTCATATGCCTCTAGCACTTTTTCCTTTGTTGGCTTTAATATATCATCAAATCTCTTTAAAACTGTCATAGGCAATATTACCTTACCATATTCATGTGGTTTATATACTCCTACTAATTTTGTTGCTACTTCCCATATTAAATTTGCTTTTGCATTTACATTTGTACTCATATTTCAAATTCCCCCACTTTTTGTATTTTATAATTCTATTTTAATATCTTATTTATCTTTTCATATTTTTCGTCTGTTAAATTTTTTTCTTTCATTTTATATAGTATATCTATAATTCGTTTATCATTTTTTACTAATGTGATTAACTCGTTTGGTAATGTTCCTCTCTCAAGAGCAGCAATAATTTTAAACTCTTTTTCCTCTTCTTCATTTAATCCTAAGCATTCCATTATATTTTTTAAGTCATCTCCAATAGGTGGATTATTTTTTCCTGTTTCCATTCCGCTTATTAACATTTTGTTTTTATTTATGCTATTTGCTACTTCTTCTTGAGTTTTATGATGTTCTTTCCTTTTATCTCTAAGCAATTTCCCAAAATCACTTTGATTCATAATCCACCACCTTTCATAAAGTAAGTAAATAAATTTATTTACTTACTTTATATAATAAAATAATTTATTTGTCAACATTTATATGTTTTCTTAATTATTTGGTGTTAATATGTCGAATTATATTTTTACATTTTCGGAGCAATTTTCTGTACCATTATGTATATTATTAGAGCATAAAATAGGACTATAATGAAAATATAATCCTATTTCTAGTTCTTATTTAATTTTACTACGATTAATCTCCTGCCACATTTCCAAATCAAGCTTTTTAGTAATTAAATCTCGTATCTTTATTTGCATTTTGTATATAGTTTTCATTAAACGTAGAAGCTCTTCTCTATTTTCCTCTGAAATTTGAGTAGCAAATTTACAAATATGTCTTATATCTTTAACAATACTTTGAATTTCTTTATTGCTTTCACAATATGCATTAATAATCTCTTCTTCTCCTTTTATTTTGTAATTAGTTACTCTTTCATAAATCGCTGCATCTCTGATATATGGTGCAAGTCTCCTATAACAATAATTCTTTGCTTTAGCTTCAATTAAACATCTTTCTTCATCAGAAACCCATACTTTTATACTTTTTCTTCTCTGACTTGGATTTAAATATTGTCTCATACTCAATCACCTCCTTTAATTCATTCCACAAAACTCATCATAAGCATATCCCGCCTCAATATATTTTTCTGTTAATTCCATTTTGTATTCTTCTAATAATTCCAAATACTTTTGCTTGAAACAATTTTTACATAACCATTCAATACCTTCTTTTGAAACAACCATTTTATCATTATCATAATAAGTAAAAGTATTTCCTAAATTTTCTTTAGACATTTTCACCATTGCTCTATGTATTGTATCTTTCTTTCTATGGAAATAATTTTCTAAATCTGAAAAGCATAAATCTTCATTCCATAATGGCTTAGAATTTACTTTTAAGAATTCCTCATATACTTCTATTCTCATTTTGAAGAAATCTATATCAGCATCTATTTGTTTCTTTTCTGATTGAAAATATACATATACTAGCCATAGATATCCTTCAAACAAAATATAATATCTTTTACTTCTAATTTTTTCACTTCGCCATCTACATGTAGGATGTTTCTTTATCATAACAGATATTGCTTTTCTTAAATCTTTATGACTTATCTCTTTTCCATTTTTAGTTTTAATATTTAGTATTTTAAATTTGTTGATTATTTTCCAATAAGGTAAAAAGAAATTATCAAATTCATCCATTACTACTCTCATATTTATCTCCATTTCTAATTTTGTATTTTCTGAAATAGCGAAAGCGAATTTCAGAAAACCTTGAGCAAATTTATTTGCTCCGAATAAAGTGGATTTTTTAGTGCCCTTTATTCGCCAGCATGGTGTCTTGACACCCTTTTTGCTGTTTAGGGCAAAATGCCCTAATACCCTTTTTGCTCTCCGAGGGATATTTTCTATTCATTTTTTATGTATTTTCTTTTAAAAACTAGGACAATTGTATAATTATTTTTCTACTTGCTTGTCCTAATTTTTTATCAATTTTTATTTACTTTTTTGTAAAAATCAATTATAATTTTTATAGAAAACATTTAAAAAAGTAATCTTTTTAGTTAGTCATTGTTCCCGCAATTACTAACTTTTTTCTTTTTAATTCTATGATCTATATCATCTATTTTTACTAAATAACACATCTCATATAATCGTGAAATAATTGACTTTGCTGTCTCAATTTCTCCATTCAAACTTAATCTCTCCACTAGAGAACTTTGATTATAATTTGTTGTTATAATTACTGGTAAATTATTTTCATATCTACTATTTACAATAGTAAATAACTTTTCTAATCCCCATTCACTTGGTTTTTCTTTTCCTAAATCATCTATTATTAATAAGTTAACATTTTCATATAATTTGATAATTTCCATCTCTGAAATATTATTATCTGTATCATATGAATTTCTTAATTCTGCAAATAAATTAATTAATGTTCCATATATTACTGGTGTTCCATTTTCAATTAATTTATTTGCAATACTACAAGCTAAATGTGTTTTACCAACTCCGTTATTTCCTACCAAAACTAATCCCTTTTTCTCTATACCATTTACTAATTTTTCACTATAGTTTTTTAAATTATCCAATACTTTTTTATTACTAGTATTTGATGAAAAATTGTCAAATTTATAATTTAGATTTCTTTTACTCATTTTGCTATTTTTTATAATTCTTTCAACCCTTTTTGAGAATTCTTGCATTATTTCTAGTTTCTTTTCTTCCTCCAGCATTCTTAACTTCTTTAAATCGTATTCATTCCAGTATATTTGTGCATCATTGCATTCACATCTTTCATAATCTAATGTTATTGTTTTTTTAGTTCCATATAACTCCCACTCAATTGTTTTTCTATATAATTTATTTTTGCAATATTCACATTCAATAAAGTCATTTTTATTAATCGAGGGTTTCAAAATTTGATTCATCTACTCTGGTCTCCTTTCTATTTTCTTCTTTTCTTATCTTTTCTTCTGTAGTATTATTAAAACTTTTTTCAATTAAATTTTCTTCAATTACTTTGTTTGACTTTCCAATTTTCTTAAGTTTATCAGCACTTTGATACTTGCTCCAGTTCTTTACGAAGTATGTATCATTTTCAAAATAAAGCATTCCTAAATCGATAAATTTTTGTAAGATTTTCGTAAATGTTTTCGAAGATTTTCCAATAATATTTGTAAAATCTTTAATTTTAAATGGTGTATTATCACTAATATATAGTCCACCATCTCTGTTACATTCTCCAGCAATAGTTAAAATTTGAATCCATATTCTAAAATAGGTGTCCCCTTCCCTTTCTTTTAGTAGGATTTTAATTTTTCTATTTGAAAATATATTTGTATTTACTTTTATCCATCCAACTTGTCCCATGTCCTCCCTTCTTTCTAACAAGATTCTTCTATAGAATCATTTTCTTTTTTGCTTAGATAAATATCTAATGCTTCTTTTCTAAATAAAATTCTTTTTCCAACTCTAGAGCAAGGAATTTGTTTTCTTTTTACTAATTGTGTAATTAACCAGTATGAAATTCCTAAATATTCTGCTGCCTCTTTAGCTGTTAAAGTTGTCCTTTGCATTTTTTCTATTGCCATATTGCTCACCTCCTAACTTCTAAATCGCTAAATTTCAAATTTTGTATTGACAATTTAAAATTAGCTGTGTATAATGTTGTTAACAATTTTATATTTTGTATTTTAATTGTTAATTTGTGATTAGTCAATAATTTTTAGTGTTTTATGATATTAATTAACAATATTATTTGTGGTAATTAAATTGTTAACAAGGAGGTTTGTATGAAATTTGATATTGTATCCAGAATTTATTATATGAAAATGTCAACCATAAACAACATGGAACTTTTTACAAGAGATGCTTTTTCGACTGTAAATGCAACATATAATAAAGCCAATGACACATATACAATACTTAAAGAAAGAAATGAATTTAAAACAAAAAAAGAATATACTAAGTATCTTTCAACCTATTCTGATAGTATTTGCAAATTATATAAATCTGATTTTACTGCCGAAAAAAATAAACTAGGAACAACTTTATTAAAATTTTTGAACTATGATTTCACAAATTTTGATTCTTTTGTGGAATTTATATATAATTATGGATTACCAGGTTTAGTGTTTAATAGTGATGATAAAGATATTGGTAACCCCTTTAATGAATATACAAATTTAAATGTTACTAATGATAAAGAAAATATTTTTCTCACTGAAAAAGACTTTATTTTAGTTTGTAAAAATAATTATGAAGAACGAAAAAAAATTTTAATAGACTATCAGTCTCAGTTTAAAACAATTATCAATTTTATAAATAACTTATCGAATTTAGACTATTTAGAATGTTTCTCTATTGCAGAAAGATTTTTTATATATAAGCAAGCTGATTTTACTAATTATTCAGACATGTCCATAATATTAAGTTCATATATAACTCTTACATATGATGTTGAACAAATGAAATTTTTAAATATAGGTTCATGTCCTAATACAGGCAATTTTGAAGAAAATGCCAAGGCGATTTCAAAATATATAAAAAATTATTCTACAGAATATGATGAATTTTTTACATCTCTTTGTTTTAACTGTCATGTAATTGAAACTGCCTGTTTTATAAGTATTCTAGAATTAATAAAAAATAATACACCAATATACATTTGTAAACATTGTGGTAATTACTTTATTCCTTCTTCAAAAAAGAATACTTTATATTGTAACAACATATATGAACATGGCAAAACATGCCAAGAAATTGGAGCAATGATTACTTATAATGAAAAGTTAAAAAAAGATGAAATAACTTCATTATATAGGAAAACCTTATCTGCAAAAAAAATGTTAGCAAATAGAAATCCTGATATTCCAATGTATTTAGAAAAATACGAACAATGGAAGAAAGAAGCTAATGAATTTAAGAAAGATATAAAACAAGGTAAAAGAACAGAAGAAGAATTTAAAAAATGGATAGAAGAAACTAGAAAAAAATAAGATATATATAAATCCTTGCCATAGGTATACTGAAGGGAGGTGAAAAAAGTAATGGCAGGGTATCTTGAAAAGAGAGGCAAACGCTCATGGAGATTAATTGTATCACATGGTTTTGACAGCTATGGTAACAGAATTAGGTATACTAAAAGCATTAAGGCTAATAGCAGGCGTGAAGCAGACAAAGAGCTTGTGAACTTTGTTTATGAAGTTGAAAATGGTATTGTTTTGCAGAACTCTTCAATGACATTTAAAGAATTTACAGACTTATGGGCTAAAAATTATGGTGAAAAGGAATTATCACCAAAGACCTATGAAAGGTATAAAGGAATGCTAAAGTCACGAATCATTCCATACTTCGGTCATTATAAGTTATGCAATATTAAACCAACTCACATAATGAATTTTTACGATTATCTTTCAAAAGATCATCAACTAAAAAGATGTAAAAATCATAATGGAAAGACTGTAATGAAAAGTCTATCTTCTAAAACAATATTAGAGCATCACCGTTTACTGCATGCAATGCTACAAAATGCAGTATATTGGCAAATACTACCTTATAATCCAGCAGATAGAGTTAAACCACCTAAACACGAAAGACCCCAAATTAAATACTATGATGACATTCAATGTAAACAATTATTAGAAGCTTTAGAAAATGAAGAAATCAAATTTCAAACTATTGTTATATTAACATTGTTTACTGGTATGCGTAGAGGCGAAGTATTAGGCTTAGAATGGTCAGATATCGATTTTAAAGAAGGTTTTGTTAATATTACTAAAGCAAGTCAATACACTTCTGAAAAAGGCATTTTCGTAAAGGATCCAAAAACACATAGTTCAATTAGAAAAGTTGGAATTCCTGATATCGTTATAAATATGCTTAATAAATACAAAACTTGGTATGATGCTGAGAAAGAAAGATGTGGAGATTTATGGAATAACTCAAACAGACTATTTGTTACTTGGAATGGAAATCCAATGCATCCTGATACAATTACAGATTGGTTTCGTTCTTTTATTGCAAAGAACAACTTACCAAAAATTACTTTTCATGGTTTGCGACACACAAATGCTACTTTGCTTATATCTAAAAATGTAGATGTGGCTGTTGTAGCATCAAGATTAGGGCATGCTCAAATAACTACTACCTTAAACTTCTATGTACATCCAGTTGAAGCTCATAATAAGGAAGCTGGTAATGTTTTAGAGAAAATGCTTGTATAAAAACTCTTTTCAAAATTTCTCGAAAATTACTTTTTTGATTTTCTAAGTTTAATATAAATTAGTTAGGCTACAGTATGCTATTTATTGCATAAAAATGTAGGGACTGTCCCCAAATTGTCCCCAATTTTGTGAAAATAGAATTTTAGTCAAAAAAATAAGAGTCCACAATCTCTTGCGACTCTAATAAAATTTGTGGTTGCGGGGGTAAGACTCGAACTTACGACCTTCGGGTTATGAGCCCGACGAGCTGCCAACTGCTCCACCCCGCGATATACAAATAAAATAACAAATACAATTATAAAACAGAAAATAGAAAATGTCAATACAAATTCAGCACATTAAGAAAATTTTTTTTATCACATCAATTTATTATTTCTATAGTATCATTATTTTTATAATTAAGGCTAACTAGTAACCACACATTATCACAAAATGTCACAAATAAGAAAAAACATTACCAAATACAAAATCGCAAACACATATAGGCAATCAAAAAAACAAACACAAAGCAATCATATACAGTAAATTCGAAAGCAGAAACCATCTACTACATAAACATTATATACCAAAAGTAAAAAAATATAACCATAATTACAAAAATAATTCGAAAAACACTAGAAATAAAAACAAATAAATTAACAAAACTACAAACAAACTATTGAAAAAAACAAAAAAATATTATATAAATAAGCAAAGGAGGAAATGTTAGTAGAACAGCTAACATAACTAATAAATATGAACAACATATTAGGAGAATTAGGGAAATCCCAAAAATTTGTAGAAATAGCAAAAAACATAGAAAAGAACACAGGTCCGATATCAATATCGGGCTTAACTGATGTTGGAGAAGCACAAATAATAGCAAGTATAAACGAATACACAAAAAAGCCAATAATGCTAATCACATACAATGAAATACAAGCGAAAAAGTTAGTAGAAGATTTAAAATACTTCAACAACAAAGTTTTATACTTTCCAAAAAAAGAAATAGTAACATACGATTACATAGCAGAAAGTAAAGACTTACCATATGAAAGAATAGAAACATTAAATAAAATATATGAAAAGAAAAATCAAATAATAGTAACAACAATAGAAGCAATAATGCAGAAGATTCCAGCAAAAGAAACGATATATAAAAACACATTAAACTTCAAAGTTGGAGAAATACATAAAATAGAAGAAATAAAGAAAAAGCTAGTAGATTTAGGATATACGAGATACGATTTAATAGATGGAAGAGGAGAATTCAGTATAAGAGGAGGAATAATAGATATATCAATCACTAGCACCCAAGGAGTTAGGATTGAATTTTGGGGAGATGAAATTGATTCCATCAGAATATTCAATATAGTAAGCCAAAGGTCCACAGAAAATATAGAAAAAGTCACAATATACCCTGCGCATGAATACTTACTAGAAACAGATATAGACACAACATGTAAGAAAATAGAGAAAATACAAAATCATAATCAATCAGAATATATAGAAAATATAATAGAAGACGATTTACAAACCATAAAAACTGGAAATCATATCAGCAAAATAGATAAATACTTTGACAGTTTTTATGAAAAACAAACTAATCTATTGGATTATCTAAATAACAATTATGTAATATTTTTAGATGAAATATCAAAAGTAGAGCAAAGAGCAATTAACATACAAAAAGATAATCGAAATTTAGAAACATTACTAATAGACAAAGAAAAACTCATACCTGACGCTATCAAAAACATGCATACATTAACTGAAATAGAAAATCAATTAGAGGAAAAATACATTGTATATTTAGAAAAACATGACACACAAACACAAAAACAAGTAGAAAGATACTCATTAAATTATAAAGAAAAAAATTACTTCAAGAGTGAATTTGATGAATTCTTAAAAGACATAAAAAAAGCACAAGAAAACAAAAAGAAAATATATATATTAACAGACTTCAAAGAAAAAGCAAAAAAGATATGCAATATTTTAGATGAAAACGAAATAGCAAACAAATACGATGAAAAACTTGATAAAACAATAATAACAACAAACAATAGCTCTGTAACTGTAAGTCTAGGAAAAATAAGTACAGGATTTGAATGTTTTGATATCAACTTATTAGTAATCTCTGCTAATGATTTAATAGAAGGTGAAAAAAGGAAAAAGCAATATAGTTCTGCATTTAAAGAAGGAGAAAAAGTTGTATATGCTGACTTAAAAATTGGAGATTACGTAGTACATAAAAACTATGGTATCGGTGTTTTCATTGGTGTAAATACTGTTACTGCTGATCAAACAACAAAAGATTATATCAAAATAAAATATCAAGGAGATGATATTTTATATGTTCCTACAAATCAACTAGATAGTGTAAGAAAGTATATAGGTGGAGATGAACTAAATCTAAAAATAAATAAGTTAGGAAGTAGTGAATGGCAAAGAACTAAAGCTAAAGTAAAAAACAATTTAAGAGAAGTTGCAAATGAACTAATTGAATTATATGCTAAAAGAGAAAAGTCTTTTGGGTATGCATTTTCTCCTGATACACCTTGGCAAGACCAGTTTGAAGGTAGCTTTGCTTATCAAGAAACAGATGACCAATTGAGATGCATAGAAGAAGTAAAAAAAGATATGGAAATGCAAAAGCCTATGGATAGACTACTTTGTGGAGATGTTGGTTATGGTAAAACAGAAGTTGCTATCAGAGCTGCTTTTAAAGCTGTTATGGACCAAAAGCAAGTTGCATATCTTGTTCCTACTACTGTTTTAGCACAACAACAATATCTTTCATTCAAAGAAAGAATGGAAGCATTTCCTATTAGGGTTGAAGTTCTAAATAGATTTAAAACAAAAAAACAACAGATGGAAATAGTTCGTAAGCTTAAACTTGGTGAAATTGATGTAATAGTTGGTACTCACAGATTGCTTAGTAAAGATATAGAATTTAAAGACTTAGGACTGCTTATTATTGATGAAGAGCACAGATTTGGGGTAAAAGCAAAAGAAAAAATCAAACAGTATAAGGCAAATATAGATGTTCTTACAATGACAGCAACCCCAATTCCTAGAACCTTGCATATGTCAATTGTAGGTATTAGAGATATGTCAGTCATTTATGAGCCTCCTCAAAACAGAAAGCCAGTTCAAACATATGTATTAGAATATGATGACGAGGTCGTAAAAGAGGCTATAACTAAAGAACTTGAAAGAAATGGTCAAGTTTTCTATCTGTTTAATAATATTGAAAAAATACTTCAAAAAGCTGACTTTATTTCAAACTTAGTCCCAGAGTCTAAAGTTGCTTATGCTCATGGGCAGATGACAGGTGAACAAATTGAAGAAATTATGCAAGATTTTATTGATGGAAAAGTTAATGTGCTAATTTGTACTACCATCTTAGAATCTGGAATTGATATTCCTAATGCTAATACTATTATTGTTGAAAATGCTGATAGAATGGGCTTAGCTCAATTATATCAGATTCGTGGAAGAGTAGGTAGAAGTGATAGACAAGCATATGCGTATATTACTTACAAAAGAGATAAATTATTATCGGAAGTAGCTGATAAAAGATTAAAAGCTATAAAAGAATTTACAGAATTTGGCTCAGGCTTTAAAATTGCTATGCGAGACTTAGAAATTCGTGGTGCAGGTAGCTTACTTGGCGAAATTCAACATGGACATCTTGAACAAGTTGGTTATGATACTTATTGTAATTTATTAGATGAAGTTATCAAAGAAATGCAAGGTATTGAAGTTCCAAATGACTTTGATATTCAAATTGATTTAGATGTTACTTGCTATATTCCTGATTCATATATTTCTGATTCCAGTCAAAAGATTGAAGTTTATCAAGATATAGCACTTTGTAGAACAGAAGATGATATACAAGATGTTATAGATGAATTAATTGATAGATTTGGAAATATACCTAAAGAACTTGAAAACCTTATGGAAATAGCAAGAATTAAAGCATTATGTAAGGAAAAATTTATTAATAAAATTTCTAGCAAAAGAGGTTTTGTTATTTTAACTTTTGAATCTGATAAATACGAAGTAGATATTTCTAAGTTATTGCAACTTTATAGAAATGCTATAAGATTTTCTCCTGGTGTTAAACCTTCTATAACATTGGCTCTAAAAAGTGCTGATAATACTAAACTTTTGAAAGAAGTTAAAAATTTCTTAACTAATCTATAATATTCTAAGAAAATTTTGACATTTAAAATGAACTCAAATTATTAAACTTTTTTGTCTAATAATTTGGGTTCTCTTCAAGTCTCATTCTATTTACTTTTTTCTAATGTAATTTTTCCTAATTTTCCGCTTCTAAAATCATCAAGTATTAATCTTGCTGTTTTTTCTTCATCAATATTTCCACCAGATATTAAGGCTCCCCTCTTCTTACCAATCATTAGCATGATATCATAAACATTATTATATGTTTCACCATATTCATCATTTTCGCTTCTATTTAAAATATTATCTATCTCATCTATATTAAAGTCATATCTTTCGCATACATTTTTTCTATAGTTTTCTAATAGGTATTCTAGCAATCTATATGATATCTCCACTTTATCTAAAATGTCATCTTTTATTGTTCCTATATATGACAAATTGAGTCCTATCTCTTCACTATCAAACTTTGGCCATAATATTCCTGGTGTATCTAATAACTCTATGTTGTCATTAATTCGTATCCATTGCTTTGTTTTTGTTACTCCTGGTTTGTTTCCTACTTCTGCTGATGTCCTTTTGGCAATTCTGTTTATGAAAGATGACTTCCCTACATTTGGAATTCCAACTATCATAGCTCTTATCTTTCTGCCTATTCTACCTTTGGAATTTATTTTTTCTATTTCTTCTTGCATTTCTTTTTCAATGTGTCTTAAACATTCATTTATTCCATTTCCACTGTTTGCATCTGTTATAACTGCTGTAATTCCCTGAGATTTAAAATGTTTCACCCATTTCTCGTTTTCTTTCTTGTCCGATAAGTCACTTTTATTTAATACTATTATTCTTTTTTTTGGTTTGCTTAATTTTTTTAAGATGTTATTTAAATCTGGGTTATGACTTGATATTGGAATTCGTGCATCTAATAATTCTATTACTATATCTACTAATTTTAAGTCTTCTTCTATCTGCCTTATCGCTTTTGCCATATGCCCTGGAAACCAGTTTATATTGACTTTAGAAAATACCTCTTTATTATCTTTTTTACTATTACTCATCTGTTTCTCCTTCTTTATTAACCCGTTGAATTCGACGGACTTAAAATTCTATTTTGGCAACAAACTGTTGCCATTTATCATTATTGTTCACTGTTATTTTCATTATTATTTATCAATTTCATCATCATATCAAAATCACTTTGAAGCATTTTCATTTCCCTATCTCTATATATTTCAAATTCTTTTTCTGCTTTTTTTATTGCTTCTTCATTAGATATTTTACCATTTCCTTCTAATATTTTTCTTCTATTTAACAATATCTGATTGTACTCTATATCCTAAAGCAATTATCATATCTAAATTATAATGGTCAATGTTTCTTTTTACTTCTCTGTTTCCTTCTTTTTGAACTAACAAGAATTTCTTGTTAGTTGGTTCTATTGATAATTCATTGTCCTTATAAATTGATACAATATGTTGGCTTATATTTTGTTGAGTTGTTTTATAAATATCTGCTAGTTGATTCTGTGTAATCCAAATATCTTCATCTGTAAATTTTACACTTACTTTAGTAACACCATCTTTATCTTCATAAATCATAATTTCATTATTCATTTTCTTCACTTCCTTCTTTTTTCAATCTATTTTTTAATACCAACCAGTACTTTCTTGGTTCCTTGCTATCTGTTAATGCACTAATTACATCAACTACACTAAAATACTATCCCATATACTTCTTATTTCTTTATCTTCAAAAAGATTTTACATCGTTTCAATTTATTATCTATAATCTCTGCTCCTTTCATAACTATATTAACTTAAGCCTCATTTGTTTTTCTCTATTTTTATTAATAATAGTGTAGTTGAAATATTTCCCCATCTATTATTTAACTTTTCTCTAATTTGATTAATATCAGAAAATCCAAGTTCTAATAAAAAATAATATTCAAGTATATATATCATTGTTTTATTATATATCGATAATTCTTGTTCATTCAATATTCTTACACCTTCTTTTATTCTCTCATCATAGTGAATATAATAGTTTCTTGTTTTTGAAACTACTTGTGGGAACTCTAAATACTTTATCTCTCCAGTATCAAAATGTATATTAAAATCTGCTATTAATAAAATATGTATAGACCTTGAAATTTTCTAGGTATGTTTTACAATTATTCTGTTACTTATTATTTTTATCTGCTTTTAATTCGATATTATTTCTTATCAAAACACTTTCTAATGTTTCATATTTCACTAAAAAATATACATTTTTGGGTTACAAACTTTATTTATAAAAATCTTCTAATTAAATTTCTTCATTTAATTTACTAAGTAATTCTTTTAAATCTATTATGTATATAGGTTTAGAAGTTGATGAAATTATTAATTTATGTGTTGTCTCTTTCATATATTCTTCTTTGTTATCAAATAAATTCGAATCTAAAACAGTTTCTAATGTTAAACCTTTTTTATATAATTCTGTTTTATCATCATCATTGACATCCCAGCAAACTATATAGTCAATTTCATTTGATAGCTTAACTAAATCATCAAAATCCTTTATTATATTTCTTAAGTGAGATTTAAATTCCATAACTATAAAGTGATTTTTATAATATGCATATAAATCATATTTTTCCCTATAACCAGTTATTATAGGTCTTAAATTTTCAATTTTATTTGCACCAATCAATTCATAAAAAACTGCTACAACACTTGCCTCTTGTTCATTTGGTAACTTTCCAAAATTAACAACACTAGTATCTAACGGTGGTAAATTTTCAATATCCATTTTCAAATTATCTCTATTCCATATATGATTAACAGCCATATCTGGGTCTCCTGAAATATATTTGCTAACCTTATTTGTAATTTCATTGAATAACGTCTTTACATGCTTTTGATACATTGCTTTTACAGCACTATTAATTGATTTTCTACCAATATCAAAATTCAATTGCCTATCCTCAAGAATAATAAACACATTTGCCCAATATCCATCTTTTCCAGCATTAGGTGGAGTTATAGATATACCTGTTGGCATTCCTTTTACTGAAGTATATATTCCAGATTGATGTATACATAAATTTTTCTCAGCATATGCTACTTCATCTTTTACTATTTCTTCTGTTAACAAGTTATCATTTATTGAAAGCTTATTCCAAACTTCTCTTTTAGGTACAAAGCACATCCAATATTTTATTTTTCTAACATCGTTATGGTTTATTGTATCATATTTATATATAATTTTATTTTTAAGTTTGTTTTGTTTATCACTATTAGATCTATCACTTGCATTAAGCCATTCATTATAATCTTTTAAATTCAGTTTGTCTGAATTTTTAACACTTTCCGTTGGCAACCAATATTTATATGGAACATCTCCCTCACTTATATCACCATTTAAAGTTATTAGTTTTAACTTGATTTTTATATTACTATTATCTTCAAAAATATTTAAGACATTTCCAATTGCTGTTTTTGTTCTTAATATAAATTTAATTGTATCAAAATTCATGTTAAAAATTTTATCATTTACAATTCCTGATATAGTAATATCAGTTCCTATAAAGTCTTCATCTGTACTTTTAAGTATCAATGGTAGGTCTTCCTCATTTGTATTATTTTTCCAGTTTTTCGCATTTTTTATAATAGCTACTGACTTTACATCTTCATTTATATATTTTGTTTTTAATAAAAAGTCATTACTTTGAAATATTACAAATTTAAGTCCTACTCCTTTTTCTCCGATTGAATCTGCATCGTCTTCCTTGTTTGTCGAAAAAGGGCTTAATAATACTGGAATTTCAGAATGTCTTATTCCAATTCCATCATCTCTTATTTGTATGCTCTTCTTTATTGAATTTATTTCTATATAAATATTACCCTTTTTTTCTTCTTTAGAATTTATTGCATCTACACTATTTTGAATTAGTTCTGCTAAAATATCCCAAAAGTTATTATAACTATCATCTATCCCTCTAATACTTTTCCTTATGCTATTAATCGTTGGTTTAAGGAATGAAATACTATTATTCTCATTATTATCCATCTTTTCCTCCTAATTTTACTTAACTATAAATTGTATATATTATCTTTAATATTTTTATCTACTTTTTTCCATTAATTTATTTATTATTATTTTATTAATCCTCCACTACACTTTAATTCGTTATTTTCTTATTATTTTTGTAAATTGTTTCTGTACCATTAAAATAGCTAATATCACCTACAACTTCAAAAACATATCTATATTCTCCATTATTAAATTGTTTAGGTCCTCTTACTGGAATAGTATCATCTTCTCCCACCATCATTAATGCTGGTCTCAGGGCTTTATCCATTGCTTCTTTTTATATAGAATAAATATTCTATTATATAATGTCCTTTTTCATTATAGGCTTATAATCTTAAAATTTATACTCATTTCTATCTGCCCTATCATCAAACTTTCTATCAAAATCTTTATTATCATAAAACCAATCCGTTTTTTTATGCTTAGGTGTACCTTTTTTAGCCTTTAATAAAATTGCATCTAAAAATACAGAAATTGCCAATACAATACCCACAAAAGAAACCAATACATTTGTTATATTTTCCACTAATAACCCATCTGTACTCATCAGTATTCCCACACGATTAAATAAATCATAACCAAAATACAATAGATATGATATTAGGTAAATAATTGAGCCTAACAATTTTCTTCTTGCAATTAGAATTAATGATAATACTGTAACAAATATTAAAATTATTTCATATGTTAAGTTCCAAGATACTATACCAATTAAATCAAATCCAGCTTGTGTTGCTATTGCTACTGCAACTCTAAAAATCCAAAACATTACTCCAAACATTACTAACAATATTGTTGAAAACCCCATACTTTTCCCCCACTTTTCTAATTATTAAATCTTTATAAAAAAAGATTATATATTAGAATTCTTGCTTCTAATATATAATCCTAATATTACTAATTTTCATCTATAAAATCGAAGTCATCTTTAAATTTCTCTTTAAATATTTCGAACACTTTATTTAGTGTTTCTTCATCTTCAACACCTACATATGACTCTTCTTCTGAATCATCATCAGTATCTTCAACCTTTAATATTACTACTTCTCCTTCATCTTCATTGTTTTCTTCATCTATCGCTGGCAGTAAAACTACATATTCTTCATCATCCATTTCTACTAAATCTAAAAATTCAAATTTAACCTCGTTTCCATCTTCATCATTTAATACTATTATGTTATCTAATTCTTCTTCCATTTTGTTTCTCCTTTCACATTTATAATATGAACTTATAAGCTATTCATTATTTGTTGCTATCATATACTATTTTTTATGATAAGTCAACAGATTTTAAATATGTTTCTAATATATACACTGCAGATATAGTATCTACTATATTTCTTTTTTTATTCTTATTTATGTCTAAGTAATTCATTGTTTTATGTGCCGCAACTGTCGTTAATCTCTCATCTATAGTTACTATTTTAATTTTATTATATTTGCATTTTAATTTGTGTATAAATTTATCTGTTGTTTCTGTTCTTTGGGATTTTGTACCATTCATATTTAGTGGATACCCTACTACTATTGTGTCAATTTCATACTGATTTAACAATTCGTCTATTTTTCTTAGAATTATCTTGTCATTTCCCTTATTATATATTGTCTCTAACCCTTGTGCTGTTATATTTAATGCATCTGTTATTGCTGTTCCTGTTCGTGCATCTCCATAATCTATTCCTAAAATTCTCATAATCCTTGTTCCTATTTTATTTTGTATTTAATCCTACTTGTAATTTTGTTTACTATTTGTTATTTACCTATATAACTTTTTACCATTTTTTCTAGTAATTCGTCTCTTTCTACTTGTCTTATCTTATTTCTTGCATCATTATAACTTGTTATATATGTTGGATCTCCAGATAATATATATCCAACTATTTGATTTATTGGATTATATCCTTTTTCAACTAAAGCTTCATATACTTCTCTTAATATGTCTTTTGTTTTACCATTATCTTCTTTTTCTACCTGAAAATACATTGTTTTATCTAATTCCATTTATAACCTCCTATATATTTTTCAGTTCATTATATATTGTTTATGTCGCTTTCATTCTCATTAGCACTGTCTAAGTAATCTTCTAGACTTTGTACTAATTCTTGCATTCCTGTTCCTTTATAATATCTTGATATTACAAAGTTTAGTCTTGGTATTGCTACTTGACTATTTTCACTCTTTCTCTTTCTGCCCCTCTTCTTTATATTTATTAATTCTTCATCATCAAAATTATGACTTTCTAGCTCTTGTTCTAATGATATTTCTTTTTTTTCTATTGTTATTTTTATATCATTTAAAAATTCAACAACATCTTCAGGGTCAACTCCTGAAAATACTATTATAAATTTAGGTCCTTGATGTCTTACAAATATATATTCTTCTGATATGTTTTCTTCTATATATTCTGCTACTTTTGTGATAACTTTATTCCCTAATTGTCTTGAATATGTTTCGTTTATTTCTTTTAAATTTGTTATTTTTAACATACATACTGCTGACATTGTGTATCTATCTATTTGTTGTTTTGCTTCTCCATATAAATATTCAGATGTATTTAATCCTGAAAATAAATCTTTTCTTACAATTGCCTCCAAAGTTTTTTGGTGCATTGTTGTTTTTAATACTGTTATGATGTTTTCTTTTACTATTTCAAATATAGTAGTATCAACATCATCAAAGTCATGTGGTACACCACTTTCTATTATCCAATATCCAATATATACATTGTCTATATATAATGGGAAGAAAATTGATGATTTTGCCCTTCCAAATTCCATTTGTTGATATGGTAATCTTTCTTTTTCATCATTTACAGTTACATATTTAGGAGTAGCTGTATTTATACTGTCTTTGAATATATCAACTTCATGTAATTTCTTTAGCGCATCCCAGTGCTTCTCATCTACATTTGATGCTTTTATTTTATATTCCGCTCCATCATAAACAACAATAGTTGAATATTTTATTTCATATTTTTCTATTAATACTTCATTTATTTTTTCTATTTTTTCTTCTACAGAATAGTTTTCTCCAATTGTATTCATAAAATCTTGTAAAACATTTAGGTTAGCTATTCTCTGACTGATATTTTTAAATGTTTGTATCTTTTTATATATTAATATATTATATATTAACAATATTATTATTACAAAAACTAATATTGTGACTATTGCTATTATCAATTCTATCCCTCCATATATTTATTCTTAGTAATTCTTTTTCATTTGATCTAAAGTGTTATTTATGGTATCAGAAAATTCTGTTTGTTCTATTGCTGTTCCTTCTTCATCATCTATAGTTATATCTGTATTTATATCTTCCTCTGCCTCTTCAATTACTTCTGTGTTCAAACTCATCATACTATCATTTTGCTCTTTATTTTTGCTTTTTATTCTTCCTGATATTAATGGATATACACTATTTGCTAGTTGTTTTAGCGTTTGCATAAATCCTTTTGAATACCCTTTTAAAGTTATATTGCAGTTTATTAATCCATCTAAGTATCTTGTATATATATCTTGTTCAAATGGAATTGTTATGTATTTTACTGAATTTCTGTCAAATAATTCTGTCATATATGACATTGCTGGGTCATTGTAAAATGCCATTCCTCCTATTATCGCTTTTTCTGCTACACTCTTTAGTTTTACATATTTGTTTATTATTACTCTTAACTTAGATTCTACTAATATTTCTTGTATCTTTAAGTCTCTTAAGAATTCTGTAAGTGGTTGTATTGTTAATACATCCATTGATTGTACTAGATATATTTCTTGTGCATGTTTAAAATATTCCATTGGTGTTTCAAAGTCACAGTCTATTAATACTAATGAGTGATATTTTAATAATGTTTCTAATACAGGTTTTACTTCTTTTATTGCTTCCTGCTCATGTGGTAATGATGTGTATACTGTTAAATTACTATTTACTTTTAGTCCTTTTGATGTTCCTCTTGCTAAATCTTTTATACTTGTATATGATATTCTTCTTAGTGGCTCTTCATTTTTTGTATATATATAATATGAATTTCTATTTTTTGTTGCATCTAATACAGCTACATTTATTCCTTGTGATGATAATAATTCTGCTATATTATTTAATATGAATGATGTTCCATTTTTACTTGTTCCTACAAAGGTAACAATCTTTTTGTCTTTTGTTAATAATTCTGCTATATTTATATCTGGATATGACTCTTGATTAATTATAAATCCTTTTGGTTTTTCTTCTTTTTGTTGTTCTTCTCTATCATTTTCCTCTTCAAATCCTGGCATTATTGTGTCTTCTTCTTCGAATCCTGGTAGTACAGCATCTTCTTCTGCAAAACCTGGAAGTACCATATCTTCTTTTTCTTCTTCAAATCCTGGTAATATCATTTCTTCTTTTGGCTCTTCTACTTTTTTCTTTGGCCTTCCTCTTCCTCTTTTTGGTTGACTTGGGTCTGCTTGTGATTTACTTACTTCTTGTTGTATTCCTTCTGGATTCTTTCTTGGTCTTCCTCTTCCTCTTTTTGGTGTCTCGATTACTTCATCTACTCCAATGTCTCCAATGTCTGCAAAATCAAAGCTTTCATTTGTTTCATTATCTTTATCTGCTTGAGTATCTATACTATTTAATAGTGCCTCTATATCATTTTGTATTAAATCTTCCTTCTTTGGTTGTATTATTTTTTCAGATGGTCTTGTAAGTTTCTTTGCTTGGTCAGATTTTACATTTGATGGTATTACTACTGGCTTTGATATAACTGGTTTTGCTGTTGATGATACTAATAGTTTTTCACTTGTTCCTGTTTCTTCGTCCTTTTTGTCTTTTTGTGATTTTCTAATATTTCCTGTTATTGATTTATTAAATGCCATTAATTGTTGATATTTTTGTGATTTCTCTTCTAATACAGCTTTAACATTTAATGGTAATACTTTACATATTAGTTTTAGTTGTGCATCATTATATTGTATTGCTATATTGTTAAAACTTTCTACATATTTGTCTTCATTTTTTCCTAGTCTTTTATAATGTGCTAATATGTTTTGTATCTCTATCTCACTTACATCATTTTCATTCTCTGGTTGATAGCTTACATCCTCAGTATCTATCCTGTAATACTCTTTTGCTTCTTTCTTTGAACGTGGTCTCTTTATTAAATTACATATTTCATCTATTTTTCTATCTTTTCCAATTAATGCATCATATATTCCTATTCCGAATAATTTCACTAAAAGTTCTTCTCCTTTTTGTCTTCTTTCAGAACATATTAATATTATTGGCAATTTTTCTCCTTGTGAATTATAAGCCTCATCACTTATATCATCTAATTTATCAAATATGAACTTGTCCATCTGTTGATAATTAGAGTTTGCGAATTGCTCTAAATCCTCACTTATTACTATTCTATCATAGCTTTTGTCCTTTTGTATCTCTTTTAATATTGCGTTAAAGTAATATACATTCTTATAAGATATTATTTCCTTATAGTCCTTTTGATATTTTTTGACTATTAATTTTGAAATATTTTCATCACTTACAGCAAATAAAACTTTCATTTGTTAACCCCTCCCAAATTTTACAACAATTGTGAATGCTAGTGGTAATATTTGACATATTACTAATAACGTTACAAATGTTACCATCATTTTTAGTCCTTTTTCTTTTACATCTAATTTTCTTATTCCTATTACATATTGATATATTCCACTTATTGTTATTCCTAAAAAGCAAAATGGTATACTATATATTCTAACTAAATGTAGTATGTATGCTGTTACACCGTATGCCTCTGATCCGTAATTCTTTTTATACCTTTCTAAAGTTGTTTCTGTTTCTTCCTTTTTCTCTGTTAATTGACCTTCTGTCTTATTTTCTAATGTCTGTCCAGCTGCATATACTTCATTTACTGTAATAAAACATAGTGCTGTCATTAGTATTAATACTACTGATACTATTAATTTTCTCATTTTCTTGCTCCCTTCATTTTTACATTTTGCCGTTTTTATACTTATATATCATACTATAATATAAAATAAATTTCAATAAAAATATTAAAATAAAATATTAAATTTTTTATTATTGACTTTTTTTTATTCATGTTATAAAATTTCGTTAAATTTATAATTATTTATTTTTTAATAAATATAATTTAAAAATAAGAAAGGTGATTAATAATATGGAATTAAAAGGATCTAAAACAGAAAAAAATTTAATGGAAGCTTTTGCAGGTGAATCACAAGCAAGAAATAAATATACATATTTTGCAAGTGTTGCAAAAAGAGAAGGATATGAGCAAATTGCAGCTATATTTCAAGAAACTGCTGATAATGAAAAAGAACATGCTAAAATGTGGTTTAAATTATTAAATGGTGGTCAACTTGGTTCTACTACTGAAAATTTAAAATCTGCAGCAGCTGGTGAAAATTTTGAATGGACAGAAATGTATGACAGAATGGCTAAAGAAGCTAGAGAAGAAGGATTTACAAAAATTGCATTTTTATTCGAGTCTGTTGCTAAAATAGAAAAAGAACATGAAGAAAGATATAAAAAATTATTAGAAAATGTTGAAGATGGATTAGTATTTTCTAAAGATGGTGATAAGATTTGGAAATGTAGAAATTGTGGTCACATAGTTATTGGTAAAGAAGCTCCAGCTGTTTGCCCAGTTTGTGAACATCCTCAAGCATTCTTTGAAATTAAAGCTGAAAATTATTAATATATAATATATTAGGTCCTATGATTTATAAAGTTCATAGGGCCTTTTCTATTGTTTTCTTAAATTAATTTTCATTTTTATTGTTATTTGAAAAAAAATAGTATATAATACTAAAAAATTTATTAACTATATGGAGGTGCTATATGAAAAAATTAACAGTAAGAAATTTATATTCCGATTTTGAATCACTTATTGATAGTGATATATCTATAGAAGGATGGGTTAGAACTGTAAGGTCTTCAAAAGCCTTTGGTTTTATCGAATTAAATGATGGCTCATTTTTAAAAAATGTACAAGTTGTATTTGATGAAGCTTTATCAAACTTTGAAGAAATTTCAAAATTAACAATAGGCTCAACCATAAAAGTAGATGGACTTTTGGTAAAATCAGAAAATGCCAAACAACCATTTGAAATACATGCTAATAAAATAACTGTAGAAAGTCTTTGTGCAAGCGATTACCCTATTCAAAAGAAAAGGCATACTTTTGAATATTTAAGAACTGTTGCTCATTTACGCCCTAGAACTAATACTTTTAGTGCTGTTTTTAGAGTTAGAAGTGTTCTTTCTTATGCAATTCACAAATTCTTTCAAGAAAGAGATTTTGTATATGTTCATACACCTATTATAACATCTAGTGACTGTGAAGGTGCTGGTGAAATGTTTAATGTAAATTCTTTTGATTTACTAAATGTTCCTACTATAGATTGTGAAAAAGGTAAAAAGGTTGATTTTTCTAAAGATTTCTTCTCTAAGCCTTCTCACTTAACAGTTAGTGGTCAACTTAATGGAGAAACTTTTGCTACAGCCTTTGGAAATATATATACATTTGGTCCAACTTTTAGAGCAGAAAATTCAAATACTGTTAAACATGCTGCAGAATTTTGGATGATTGAGCCTGAAATCTGTTTTGCAGATTTATCAGATGATATGGATTTAGCAGAAGACATGATTAAATTTGTATTTTCTTATGTATTAGAAAAATGCCCTGAGGAAATGGAATTTTTTAATAATTTTGTTGATAATACTCTTTTAGAAAGATTAAATAATGTTATTAATTCAAATTTTGGCAGAATAACTTACACAGATGCTATTACTGAATTAGAAAAACATAATGATAAATTTGAATACAATGTATCTTGGGGTATTGATTTACAAACTGAACACGAAAGATTTTTAGCAGAAAAAATCTTTAAAAAGCCTGTTTTTGTTACAGATTATCCTAAAGAGATTAAAGCATTCTATATGAAACAAAATCTAGATGGAAAAACTGTTGCAGCTGCTGATTTACTAGCTCCAGGTATTGGCGAGATTATTGGTGGTAGCCAAAGAGAAGAAGATTATGATAAGCTTGTTGCAAGAATGAAAGAATTAAATATGGATTTAGATGAATATTGGTGGTATTTAGACTTACGAAAATATGGTAGTGTTTCTCATGCTGGCTTTGGTTTAGGTTTTGAAAGAGCATTAATGTATTTAACTGGTATGCAAAATATCCGTGATGTTATACCTTTCCCAAGAACACCTAAAAATTGTGATTTCTAATATAATTATAATGTATTTTTCTATACATTATATGCGAAAAACAATTCGATAAATTTTAATTTAAAAATCAAACTTGTATATTATATATTTTAAAAAAAGTGCTTTTTTGAAAATAGAGCGGGAATTCCCGATCTATTTTCAAAAAAGCACTTTTTAAAAATAATATATATGTTTCTATGTTCTATCCTTTATGCTTCTCTTTTCCAATAAAATAAATATTGTTGTGCAATTCCCGCCAAATTCCCAAATTTATCATTTGCAATTTTTTCAATCTCCTTTTTATTAACTTTTGTCTCATCTTCATTTTTTATATATAGTTCATTCATAACTCTTCTTACCCACACATCTATTGGAAAAGTATCAAATCTTTTTAAAGTTGAAAATAGTAATATACAATCTGCAACTTTAGGACCTACCCCTGATAATTCTAATAACTTTTCTCTTACTTTTAATGTATCTTTCTCATTATGTAATTCTTCTAAATTTATTTCATTTTTTAGGACCATATGTGTTGTTTCATACAGTCTTATATCTCTAAATCCTAATCCCAACTTTCTAAAGTCTTGAGCACTAACATTTTCTAGTTGCCTAGCCGTAGGAAATGTATAATACTTTTTATTATTCCATTCTATTTCATTTCCATACTTTTGTGATAATCTTTCGATTATTCCTTTTATTCTTGGGATATTATTATTTGCAGATATAATAAAAGATATAATCGTTTCCCATAAATCTTGATTTAATATTCGTATTCCTTTACCATATTCTATGCTAGTTCTTAAATTGTCATCTACTTTTGATAAAACTTCTTTTATTTGATTATAGTCTCTTTTTAAATCAAAGTATTCTTCTACTACTTCTTCTATATTCCCTTCACAGATTCCCCTAAAATATAAAATGCCATTTTCTTTTTTTACATTTAATACATTATTTTTAAAAACTCCTGTATAGCTTTCATCTTCTTCTATATTCCATCTAAAGCATTGGCCACAATCGAAAATATGCGTTAGTTCAAACGAATCCTGATTGTTAATCTTATATTCTTGTTCTTTTAACATATTGCCTCCTAGTTTTTATTCAAATATCTATTTTTAACTTATTTTCTATCTATTATTTTAACATATATTGATACCTAAATAAAGTAGGTATTTAACAGATGTATGAGTTTTTTTCGCTGGGGAACTCCCTAGATTTCAACATTTTTAAGCTCTAA
>CAMUDX010000010.1 GCA_947087745.1 uncultured Clostridium sp.
AATGGATTTTGAACAAGTAGCATAAAAAACTGTCCAACTTTTGTGGGTCACTTCAGATTGTTATATTCAAAAGTTGTTGTATAAAAAGTCAACTAAAAACAAGGGAAAACCTTGTGCCACAAGATACTCTGGCAATAAAAAATATTAATAAATTTTGTAGAAATAGAAACACCTAATAGTGTAAAAACATTATTGGGTGTTCTTTTTTATATTCTAGGAAATTTATCATAGTATGATAAATTTCTGTAGAAGACAATTATGGCGAGCCTTAGATTTTCTTAAAATTTCCATTTGCTAGAAAATCTTAGGCTCGGTTTTTTGTGCTTTTTTAAGACATTAATATTTACAAATATACTTACTATAAGTGTCATACCAAGTCATTTTCTCTAATATTCTGTATTAGAATACTTTGATAAAAATATAGGAGTTGATGCCAATGTGAAAAAAGATAAACAAACTATAAAAACAGATAAATTAGAATTTAATACATATTGTATTTTTACAGAAGAAAAACAAGATGTGAAAGAAACAGTAGGGCTAATTTTTAAAGATTATATTGAAAAATTAAAAACGGATAAAAGGTAACCTTTACGAAAATGAAATAATAGTTGCAAATTAAAATAGAGCACGTTACAATATACTTGTAGATGATTACGGATAGGAGGTTAAATGCTAAACTTAAATAGTCAGAACTTCAAAGTACGGAATTTATATAAGACTATCTAGAGAAGATGGCGATAAGCAAGAGAGTGAAAGTATCGGTAATCAAAGAAATATTTTGCAAAGATATGTAAAGGAGAATAATTTAACATTAATTAAAGAATACGTTGATGATGGTATATCTGGAACTACATTTGACAGACCTGGATTTAATAAAATGCTACAAGACATTGAAAATAAAACAATTAATATGGTTATAACAAAAGATCTATCAAGACTAGGAAGGGACTATATTAAAACAGGTCATTACATAGAAAATTACTTTCCACAAAACAATATAAGGTATGTTGCAATAACAGATGGAATAGACACCTATATTGATAGCACTAATAACGATATAACGCCTTTTAAAGCAATTATGAATGACTATTATGCTAAGGATATATCAAAGAAAATTAGAAGTGTCTATAAGGAAAAACAAAAGAATGGAGAGTATATGTGTAGTATTCCAGCATATCGGATATAAAAGGCATACTAGCATTAAAAATAAGCTAATAATTGATGATAATGTTAAGGACGTTGTAGAGAAAATATTTGATATGTATGCAAATGGGCATGGAAGTGTGGAAATAGTAAATTATTTAAACACCAATAAATACCTATCTCCAACAGGGTATAGAAAAACAAGTGTCATTCAAGATGAGAATAAAACAAACTATGATTGGAATGAAGTGACATTGTGCAATATGTTAAAAAATGAAGTATATATCGGAAATACCATTCAAAACAAAAAGTCAGTTGTATCCTATAAAGTACATAAAATAAGAACTGTTGAAAAGGAAAATCAGATAAGAGTTGACAGTACACACGAGCCTATTATCGACAAAGATATTTTTGAAAAAGTGCAATGTATTCTTGAAAAAAGAGGAACAAACACAAAATTAAAATACGACTACTTATTAAGAGGATTACTTTACTGCTATCATTGTAAAAGAAAACTGCAAATTGCACTTAAAAAGAACTCAAAGAGAAATGCAAAATCACATCCATATATAACTTGTAGTGACCACAAATCAAGAGGTTGCTATCCATTAAGTATCAATTATGAAAAGTTTGAAAAGCATATTATTTATGTTGTAAAAAAGATATGCCAAATATATGCTGACAAAGAAATTTTCTATTCCATTTATGAAAAATATCAAAATAAAACACTTGATATTAGAGAAGGCTTTAAGAAGAAAATAGAAAAAATAGAGAAAGAAATTAGTTTGATAAATACCAACTTAGATAAGATGTATATGGATAAATTGCAAGGCATAATTCTTGAAGAAGATTACATTAGAGTATCACAAAGATTTATATTTGACAGAACAAATTTAATGAAACAAAAAGAAGAATTAGAACAAAAACTAATTGGAACAGAAGATAAAGCAAATACTGAAAACAAAACCAAAGAAGAAAAAGAATTGGATGAATTAATAGAAAATTTTTTGAAATTAGAGCAAATAGATAAAATGTATTTATACAGATTAATTAACAAAATTGAAATTGACAAAGACAAAAATGTATACATATATTTCAACTTTTCAAAACTAAATTCTATTAATGAGAATCTAGATGAGTTCATCAAAATTGAAGAACTACTTAGTGCGAATATACAAAAAACTGGTTAAAATGATAAAAATCATAAAACAAACAAAATAAGCAAAGTCTTGTAATCCAAACATTACAAGACTTTGCAAACTGGTTGGTATCTTTTTAAATCCACTCCTCTAATATTAGCTTTCCAACCATTAACAAAAGGAATATTAGGAAAGTTATTAGCAATATTACGAGCAAAAATAAAAGAAGGAGAATCAGGTTTAAGTTCACCAGTAACGAGATTAACTCCATCAGGATTAACCATAGGAACAATATAAATAGAAGTAGAATTAAAAATATCGCGAGCATTATAGCCATAAATTTTCAAATTATTTTTATAACAATAACAATAATCAGCCAAGAACTTCATAAGAACAGGAGAAGTAATCCACTCATTAGCGTGAAAAGAAGCTGAGTAGAAAACCTGTTTAGGACCAGAGCCAATTTTAACAAAAGGAATAGAATTACCAAGAACAGAATAGCCAATAGAGCCAAATTCCAAGAAAGGATAAAGTTTTTTCAAAGAATTCAAATTAATATTAAGAATAGAATAGCTATAGCTAATATTAGTAGGAACAATAAAACCGAGAGCACCATCAATATAAGGCATCAAAGCATTCCAAGTATTAGCACCAACTATACCATCAACAGAAGAAAGACCGAAATTCTTCTGAAAAGACAAAACAGCATTTTTAGTATTATAGCCAAAAATACCATCTATATTACCAGTATAAAAACCAAGATTTTTAAGTAAATTTTGTAGAAATTCTACCAAAGGACCGGTAGAGCCAAATTTTAAAGTCTCCATAATAACCCCCTATAACATATAATATGAAAAATTGATAAAGAAGTTGAAAAATAACAAAAATTAATATATAATTCGAGTAAATAAAAAAGAAAAAATACAAATAAAAATAAAAAAGGAGGAAATGTTAGTAACAAAGCTAACAAAAGCCAGCAGAAATGAAAAAAATATTAATAGCTGCATACTCGCTAGGACTAGGAGGAATAGAAACATCATTAGTAACACTAATAAAAGAACTAGAAAAAAGGTATAAAATAACATTAGTATTAGAAAAAAAAGAAGGAATATTTTTAGAAAAAATAAGTAAAAACATAAAAATAGAAGAATATACACCAAATAACAACAAAAATATATTAATAAGAAAAGCAATCAACATGATAAAACAAACAATATTTAAAATAAAAAACAAGAACAAATATGATTTTTCAGTAGCATATGCCACATACTCATTAAGCAATGGATTTGTAGCAAGAACAGCATCAAAAAACTCAGCAATATGGATACATTTAGACTATTTGGCACAAAATGCTAATAATGAAGAAAAAACAAAAGAATACTATAAAAGCTTAAAATGCAATCAATACAAAAATGTAATATTTGTATCACAAGAAGCACGAAACAACTTTGTAAAACTATTTCCCAATGAAGACAAAAGAGCAATATACTGCAATAATTTAATAGATGCACAAAATATAATAGAAAAATCAGAACAAGAAATTGAAAAAGAAGATATAGAAAAAATCAACAAAAAGGATGAAGTAATATTTTTAAATATAGGAAGACATGATGAAAGACAAAAAAGACTAACAAAACTAATACAAATAGCAAAGAGACTAAAAGAAGAAAAACTAAACTTCAAAATAATATTTGTAGGAGATGGACAAGATAGCCAATTATATAAACAGCAAGTAAAAGAACAGCAATTAGAAGATAAGATAATATTTTTAGGAAAAAAACAAAATCCATATCCATATTACAAAATAAGTGATTGTGTAATATTAACATCAGACTATGAAGGATATCCAGTAGTATTTTTAGAAAGTATGATACTAAAAAAGCCAATAATAACAACAAAAGTATCAGACTACAAAGAAATAGAAGGAAAATTTGGAATGGTCACAACAAAAGAAATAGATGATATACATGAAAAAATGAAACAATTTATAAAAGATGGATTTGAGCTAAAAGAAGAATTTAACATAGAAAAATATAACAGTGGAATAGTAGAAAAATTAGAAAAAATAATAAATAACATAAATTAGACTAAAAAATATAAATACAAAAGAAAGGAAAAAATTAAAATGGAAAAAGTAAGTATAATAATCCCAGCATATAATGCAGAAAAGTATATAGAAAGATGTTTAAAATCAGTATTAGCACAAAAATATGAGAACAAAGAAATAATAGTAATAAATGATGGCTCAACAGATAAAACAGAAGAAAAAATAAGCAAATACATTAATAAAATAAAATACATCAAAAAGAAAAATGGAGGGCTATCAGAAGCAAGAAATGTAGGAATAGAAAAAGCAACAGGAAAATACATAATGTTCATTGATGCAGATGACTATATAGAAAAGGATTTATTAAAAAATCTAAAACCATATATAGATGAAGATATAGACATGATAAAATATAAGGCAAAAAAAGTAACAGAAAAAGGCGAAGAAATACAACTAATGGATGGACCTATTTTTGAAACAATAAAAGGAGAAGAAGCATTTTCAAAGATGTGTTTTACAGACCAATTAATGGAAACAGCATGGATATATTTATACAAAAAGGAGCTTTTAAAGAAAAATAAATTCCAATTTTCAAAAGGGCTATATCACGAAGACTTTGGGCTAATACCATTAGTAATATTAAAAGCACAGACATTTGTATCAACAGATATTTGCGGATACAATTATGTACAAAGCGAAAACAGTATTACAAGAAATGAAGATTATCAAAAAACAAAAAGAAAAGCTTATGATTTATTAATACATTATGATAAAATAGTAAAAGAAATTGAAAAATATAAAATACAAGAAAAAACAAAACAAGATGTAAGAACATTTTGTACAAATTCTATATTATTAAGGACAAATGAACTAGATAAAGAAGACAAAAAGCAATATATAAAAGAAATCAGAAAAAGAAAGATGCAAAAAAATATAACAGCAAAAAATCCAAAACAACTATTAAAGAGGATAATATTAGAAATAAGCATACCAGCATATTTAAAATTAAGATAGTCCAAATCAAAAATTGGTTATAGGTAATCCAAATTCAAGATTTAATATACATGCTAAAAAAATAGAAACCTAAATATAATAACAAGGATATTGCCATATGATAAAAGTAAGTGTAATTGTACCAGCATACAATGTGGAAAAGTATATAGAAAAATGCTTAAACACATTAGTAAACCAAACTTTAAAAGAAATAGAAATAATAGTAGTAAATGATGGCTCAACAGATAACACAAAAGAAAAGATAGAAGAATTTACAACAAAATATCCTGAAAAGATAATCTATTTAGAAAAAGAAAATGGAGGACTTTCAGATGCACGAAACTTTGGAATGCCATATGCAAAAGGAGAATACATAGGATGTATAGACTCAGATGATTACATAGAAGAAAATATGTATGAAGAAATGTACAAAAAAGCCAAAGAAGAAAATAGCGATATGGTAGAATGTGACTTCATCTGGGAATATCCAAACAGCAAAAGAATAGATGTAGGAAAAATATATAACAATAAAAAAGAAGCAATGTTATACGCAAGAGTTATGGCTTGGAACAAGATTATACGAAGAGAAATAATAGAAAAGCAACAAGTACAATATCCAAAAGGATTAAGATATGAAGATGTGGAATTTTTTTATAAGATATTACCTAGTTTAGAAAAAATATCATTTGTAAAAAAGCCATTCATACATTATATTCAAAGAGAAAATTCGATAGCAAATACACAAAATGAAAGAGTAAAAGAAATATTTGATATATGGGATAATGTATTAGAATTTTACAAAAAAAACAACTTATATGATGAATACGAACAAGAATTAGAATACACATACACAAGATTTTTACTATGCAGTTCTTTATTAAGAATAGTTAGAGTTGCAGATAAAGAAAAAAGAAAAGAACTAGAAAAAAGAACATGGGAAGAGCTAAATAAAAAATTCCCAATATGGAAAGAAAACATATATTTAAAAACAGAAAAAGGTAAGAAGAATTTATATTTAAAAACAGTAAATAAAGCAACATTTAAAATATATTGCAAAATATTTGAAAAAAGAAAATAATAAGTATAATATATTTAAATGATTGAAAGGAAACAATAGAAATGAAAAAAATAACATTAGACAAATTATTATGTACATTAATAATAATATGTCCAATATTAGATATAGTAAGTTTCATATTTAGAAATACATTTAATACTACAATATCTCCATCAACAATACTAAGACCAATAATATCAGTAGTAGTAATAATATGGATATTTATAAAAGACAAAAACAGATGGAGAATATTTGGAGTTGGATGTATATATGCAATATATGCCATAATACACATATATTTATTTAACAAAATACATACAGGAAGTTCATATGGAGGAGTAATACATGAGGCACAATATCTAGTAAATTATTTATTCATGATATTAAACTTATTTTTATACATATATGTATTTAAACAGAATAATGTAGACAAACTAAAAAAGAGTTTACTAATATCAAATACAATATATATAGTATCAATATATATATCAATAATAACTAAAACGGCATCAACAACTTACTTAGAAGGAATGGGATATAAAGGTTGGTTTGAATCAGGAAATAGTTTAAGTGCAATACTAATATTATCAGAATTTATAATACTAGGGATGCTAAGAAACTTTAAGCCAAAGTGGTTAATTATAACAACAATTGGGCTAGTAGGAATATTTTTAACAACACAAATAGGAACACGTGTAGGACTATATGGTTTCATATTAGTATTAGGAATATATATAGCAACAGAAATACTATATGGAATAATTAAAAATAAGAAAATAAACAAAAAAGTTATACTAATAGGAATAGGAGTATTACTAGCAATATTAATTTTAATTACAATAATAGGCTCAAGTACAATAACAAGAAGAAAACATATGCAAGAAGAAAGTCAAACAAGTTATGATAAAATGCAAGGAGAAACAGCACATCTAACAGGAGATGTAATTAAAATAATACAATCGATAGAAGAAGGAACTTTAGAAGAAGGATTTTTAAGTGAAGCGGAAAGAAAATCATACATTGAATTATATGAATTAGCAAATAAATATGAATTCAAAAGTAATGACCAAAGATTACATCAAATAGTATACAATTTGTTATTAGTAAAAAATCAATGTAATCCAGCATTAATACTATTTGGAAATGGATATTTAAACAATCATGGTGAGCTAGTATTAGAAATGGAGTTATTATCTTTCATATTAAACTTCGGAATATTTGGTTTCATACTATACTTAGTACCATTTATTGCAATATTAATATATTCATTAGCAAAAATGATAAAACAAATAAAGGAAACAAACCAAGAAACAATAATGTTATTTTTAGGAACAGCATTTGTATATGCTATTTCATTACTATCAGGATATGTATTTTTCAACTCATCATCAATGATGATAGTAATAGTGTTACATGTTTGCTTAATCAATAAATTAGATAAACAAGAAAAGAATAGAACAAATATAGAATAAATAAAACAATATAAGGAGAAAGTAATATGTTAGAAAACAAAGGGAAAAATTTAATAAAAACAATAATAACAACAATAATTACAGCAATTATACTAGTAGTTGTTGTAACAATAATTGCAAAGTTGAGTATAAAAGTAGTTACAAAAACACAATTAAAAGATTTAAAAACAGATATGTTATTAATACAGCAACAAGCAAAAAAATATTCTGAAGAGGTAAGTAAGCGAACAGTTAACTTAGATGAAACAAAACAAGAAGATTCAGATAAAATAACAGAAGTAGAAAGTACACAACTATTAGGAACAAAAGTATCTGAATGTTCTGAAGAAGTACAATCAAAGGCAAAACAGGCAGGGATAACGAATCTGGAAGAATATTATTGCTTAAATAAAGAAGACTTAGAAAAAATGGGAATAAGTAATATAAAAATAAAAGAGGGAGAGTATTTTTTAGTAAAATATGATTTAGAAGATACTGAAATAATATATACAGAGGGGTTTGAATATCAAGATAAAGTATATTACAAACTAACAGAATTAGAAGAAATAAATGAAGCCGAAGACCAAGAAGAAAACAAATAAAGAAAGGATTATATTAGCCAAGTTAAAAGTAACTGATATAAATTGTAATAATGAAAGAAAAAGAAGAACAAAGATTAATAGAACTAAAACAAATAGAAAAAGACTTACACCAAAAAGGATTTAAAAATATATGTGGAATAGATGAAGCAGGAAGAGGACCATTAGCTGGTCCTGTTGTTGTTGCAAGTGTAATAATGCCTGAGAATTCTATGATAGAAGGAGTAAATGACTCAAAAAAAATATCAGAAAAGAAAAGAGAGAAATTATATGATTTAATACTGGAAGAAGCAATTAGCTATGGAGTGGGAATAGTAGACCAAACAGAGATAGATGAAATAAACATATTAAATGCAACAAAAAAAGGATTAACTATGTCATTAAAAGAACTAACAGTTAGACCTGATTTAATAATTGTAGATGCTTTAAACCATATAGATACAATGGGAATACCATATGAGCCAATAATAAAAGGAGATGCAAAAGCATATTCAATATCAGCTGCATCAATTATAGCAAAAGTAACAAGGGATAGAATTATGAGAGAATGGGCAACAGTATATCCACAATATAGTTTCGAAGTACATAAAGGATATGGAACAGCAAAACATATTTCTGCAATAAAAGAATATGGAATTTGTCCATTACATAGAAAGAGTTTTACAAAAAATTTAGTTTAAAATTATATAGTCGTGTTTAATCGCAATACAACTCAAAAAAATAATTTGATACGCCCCAACTGGTACCACCAAATTATTTTTTTGAGTGTATTGCTGGCACGGATGACAAACATCTTATTAAATTTTATATGAATAGAGGGATAAAAATGAATATATTAGAAATAATAGAAAAAAAGAGAGACAAAAAAGAACTAAATAAAAAAGAAATAGAATTTTTTATAAACGGATATACTAAAGGAGAAGTAACAGATTATCAAGCAGCAGCACTAATAATGGCAATATATATAAATGGAATGACACCAGAAGAGACAACCAACTTAACTATTTCAATGTCTCAATCTGGAGATGTGTTAGATTTATCAAAATTTGGAAAAAATGTAGTAGATAAACATAGTACAGGAGGAGTTGGCGATAAAGTCTCAATAGTATTATTACCAATAATTGCTTCGTTAGGGATTCCAGTTGCAAAAATGTCAGGAAGAGGATTAGGTCATACAGGGGGAACAGCTGATAAATTAGAATCAATACCTGGATATAAAACTGATATAAATATGGATAATTTTATAAAAAGTGTAGAAAATATAGGAATAAGTATGATAACTCAAACAATGAATTTAGCACCAGCAGATAAAAAAATATACGCTTTAAGAGATACAATTTCATGTGTAGAAAGCATACCATTAATAGCATCAAGTATAATGAGCAAAAAGATAGCAAGTGGAGCTAATAAATTAGTATTAGATGTAACAGTAGGAAATGGAGCATTCATGAAAGACATAGAACATGCAAATGAGTTATCAAAAACCATGATAGAAATAGGAAAATTAGCAGGAATAGAAACAGTATGTGTATTAACAGATATGAATGAGCCATTAGGATATGCAATAGGAAATGCATTAGAAATAAAAGAAGCAGTTCAAGCGTTAAAAGGAGATATTCCAAAAGATTTAAAAGAAGTTGTATTAGAATGTGGAAGTTATATGATAAAATTGGCAGGAATGGGGAATAATATAGAAGAAAACAAAAACAGGATGTTAGAAAACATAAGAAATGGCAAGGCATATAAGAAATTTTTAGAAATGGTACAAAACCAAAGTGGAGACATTACCTACATTGAGAATATCGATAAATTAGAAAAAGCAAAAATGATATTACCAGTATATGCTAATAAAGATGGTATAATAGAAGAAATAAATGCTGAAGAAATAGGAAAGCTAGCATGTAAAATTGGTGCAGGAAGAGTAAGAAAAGAAGATATAATAGATAAAGCAGTGGGAATAGTATTAAACAAGAAAGTTGGAGATATTATAAAAAGAGAAGATATATTAGGATATATTCATATAAACAAGAAAGAATTAGTAGAAGATGCAAAACAACAATTAATTGATATTGTCAAAATTTCAGAAAAAACATTGCCATTGGATAGAAAATGTAATATAATTGCAATACATTATTAGACAAATAAAGTATGGGAAGGAAGAGTCAATATGTTAAATTTAGGTCGAGATATAGGTATTGATTTAGGAACAGCAACAGTAATAGCATATATCAAGGGAAAAGGAATAGTGTTAAGAGAGCCATCAGTAGTAGCAGTAGATAATAATACTAGAGATGTATTAGCTGTTGGTGGAGAAGCAAGAAGAATGCTTGGAAGAACACCAGGAAATATAGTAGCAACACGACCATTAAGAGAAGGTGTAATATCAGACTATACTGTAACAGAAAAAATGTTGAAATATTTTATAAATAAGGCAGGAGGAAAAACATTATTTGCACCAAGAATAATGATATGTATACCATCAAGAGTAACAGAAGTGGAAAAGAAAGCTGTAATAGATGCGGCAACAAATGCAGGAGCAAGAAAAGTATATCTTATAGAAGAGCCAATAGCAGCAGCAATAGGAGCTGGAATTGATATATCAAAACCATGTGGAAATATGGTAATAGATATTGGTGGAGGAACAACAGATGTAGCAGTTATTTCTCTAGGAGGCTCAGTTGTAAGCACTTCAATAAAAGTAGCAGGAGACAAATTTGATGAAGCAATAGTAAAATATATAAAGAAAAAATATAATGTATCAATAGGAGAAAGAACAGCAGAAGATTTAAAAATAAATATAGGATGTGTATATCCAAAAGCTCAAGATATGGAAATGGAAGTTAGAGGAAGAGATTTAATATCAGGTCTTCCAAAAACGGTTATGATACATTCAAGTGAAATGCTAGAGGCATTAATAGAGCCAGCTATGATGATAGTAGATGCAGTTCGTAGTGTATTAGAAAAAACTCCACCAGAATTAGCAGCAGATATAAGTGATAGAGGAATATATATGACAGGTGGAGGATGTCTAGTTGATGGATTAGATAAGCTTATACAACAAAAAACAGGAATAAATGTTATGATTGCTCAAGATACAGTATCTTGTGTAGCATTAGGTACAGGTAAAGCATTAGAAAATTTAGATATATTAGATAGTAAAACATAAAATATGTAAATATGTATAGATAAAAGGTCTCCCAAACATGGGAGACCTAAAATATTTTTCAAAAAACTTCACAAAGAAGAAATAATATGTTATAATAAAAAAATCTAAAGAAGTTAGGCAAAATAAAATTCAAAATTACTTATTTGTATTCTAATATTTTCCCAATAAAATTAATAAGTATAAATAATAAATAAAAGGAGGAATATATGATTGAGTTAGAAGAGATGACTTTATCAGAGCTAAAAGAATTAGCAAAAGAAAGGAATATAAAAAATATTTCAAAATTAAAAAAAGAAGAATTAATAGGTGCAATAAAAGATGTACAAAAATCAATAATACGAATAGGAAACAAAAAAAATCAAAAAGAAGAAACTAGCATAAAGAGTCTTAAAAATTTTGAGACACGAGATATAACATATGACCAAAATGACACTGAAGATATAATAGATGGGGAAATGGAAGAAAGCATTGTAGAATATAAATTAACAAATAGTGAAGATGAAATAGTAGAAGGAATATTAGAAGTATTACCAGATGGGTATGGATTTTTAAGAGGAGAAAACTATTTATCAAGTCCGAGAGATGTATATATATCTCCAATACAAATAAGAAGATTTAGACTAGATACAGGAGATATGGTAAAAGGAATATCAAGATGTAAAGAAGGAGAAAAATTCCCATCATTAATATTTGTTGGTGAAGTAAATGGAGAACATCCAGAAAAAGCATTAAGAAGAAAAAGATTTGATGAATTAACACCAATATATGCAGAAGAAAGACTAAAATTAGAAACAAAATCAAATGACTATGCAATGAGAATAATAGATTTAATGTCTCCAATAGGAAAAGGCCAAAGGGGAATGATAGTAGCTCCACCAAAAGTAGGAAAAACTACATTATTAAAGAAAATAGCAAATAGTATAACAGAAAATAATCCAGAAGTAGAGTTAATAGTATTATTAATAGATGAAAGACCAGAAGAAGTAACAGATATGAAAAGGTCAATAAAAGGACAAGTAATATATTCAACATTTGATGAGTTACCAGAACACCATGTAAAAGTTGCAGAGATGGTATTAGAAAGAGCAAAGAGAATAATAGAACAAAATAAAGATGTAGTAATATTATTAGACAGTATAACTCGTTTAGCAAGAGCATATAATTTAAGTATACCATCGTCAGGAAGAACATTATCAGGAGGACTTGATCCAGCAGCATTACATAAACCAAAGAAATTTTTTGGTGCTGCAAGAAATATAGAAAATGGAGGAAGTCTAACAATACTTGCAACAGCATTAATAGAAACAGGAAGCAGAATGGATGATGTTATATTTGAAGAATTCAAAGGAACTGGAAATATGGAAGTACATTTAGACAGAAAATTATCAGAAAAGCGAATTTTCCCTGCGATAGATATAAATAAATCAGGAACAAGAAGAGAAGATTTATTATTAACACAAAAAGAATATGAAACAGTATTTGCTTTAAGAAAAGCATTAAGTTCTTTACCAGTAGCAGATGTAACAGAACAAATTATAACTCAAATGACACAAACTAAACATAATGAGGAATTTTTAGATAAAATGGATACATTTTTAAGAAGATTTAAATAGAAAGGAACAGCTTTTTTCTTATTGTTTATATATATGTATTTTATAAAATTAGCTTTTTTTCTAGTCAGCGGGAATTCCCGCCCACTAGAAAAAAAGCTAATTTTATAAAACATTATATTATTTAAAATTGTAAAGATAGCAAAAATAATACTTTTTTCAAAAAAACCTTTATTTCAACTAAAAATATGATATAATTAAAAAGTAAAAAAGCACAAAATACAAATAATATAAAGTAAATAACAATAGAACATATAAAAAGCTCAAAGGAGAGAAATAAAAATGAAAAATAAAATGATATTAACAGGAGATAGACCAACAGGAAAAATGCATATAGGGCATTACTTTGGGTCATTAAAAAACAGAGTAAAAATGCAAGAAGAATATGAAACATACATAGAGATAGCAGATGTGCAAGCATTAACAGACAATTTTAATAATCCAGAAAAAGTAAGAAAAAATATAAAAGAAATAGCACTTGACTATTTATCAGTAGGAATAAACCCTGAAAAAGCAACAATATTTATACAATCAATGATACCAGAAATAGCAGAATTGACTGTATTCTATTCAAACTTAGTAACAATAGCAAGATTAGAAAGAAATCCAACTGTAAAAACAGAAATAGCACAAAAGAAAGAATTATTTGGAGAAAGCGTAACATATGGATTTTTAGGATATCCAGTAAGTCAAGCAGCAGATATAACAGCATTTAAAGGTGAATTAGTACCAGCTGGAGAAGACCAAATGCCACTAATAGAACAATGTAGAGAGATAGTAAGAAAATTCAATAGTATATATGGAGAAATACTAAAAGAGCCAGAGATAGTATTATCAGAAACAAAGAGAATAAAAGGACTAGATGGAAACGAAAAAATGGGAAAATCACTAGGAAATGCCATATACTTATCAGATAGTCCTGAAGAAATAACAAAAAAAGTAATGGGAGCAGTAACTGACCCAAACAGAATAAAAAAAGATGATTTAGGAAATCCTGATATATGTATGGTAGCATATTATCATAATTTATTTACAAGTAAGGAAGAATGTAAAGCAGTATGTGAAGAATGTAAAGCAGGAAAAAGAGGATGTGTAGCTTGCAAAAAACAACTAGCACAAAATATAATAGATACATTAGAGCCAATAAGAGAAAAAAGAACATACTATGAAGAAAGACCAGAATTAGTAGATAAAATATTAATAGAAGGAACAAATAAAGCAAGACAAATAGCCAAAGAAACAATGGAAGAAGTAAAAAAGGCAATGAAATTAGACTATTTTAAAGAACAATAAAGTTTGTAAGTAAAGAAAATAAAAGAGCAAGGAGAATATAGATGTTTACAGATTATGTAAAAATAATAATAAAATCAGGAGATGGAGGAGATGGAGCTGTAACCTTCAGAAGAGAAAAATATGTAGCAGCAGGAGGACCAGATGGAGGAGATGGAGGAAATGGAGGAAGTATATACTTCCAAGTAGACCCAAACTCAAATACATTAATAGATTTTAGATACAACAAAAAATTCAAAGCACAAAACGGAGAAAATGGCAGAGGAAGTAACTGCTATGGAAAAAAAGGAGAAGACCTATATATAAATGTACCAATAGGAACAATAATAAAAGATGTAGAAACAGGAAAAGTCGTAGCAGACTTATCAAAAGAAGGACAAGTAGAACTAGTATTAAAAGGAGGACATGGAGGAAAAGGAAACTCACATTTCGCAACAGCAACAAGACAAGCACCTAGATTTGCACAAGGAGGAGAACTAGGAGAAGAAAAAGAAGTAATACTAGAACTAAAATTATTAGCAGATGTAGGGTTATTAGGATTTCCAAATGTAGGAAAGTCAACATTTTTATCAGCAGTAACAGAAGCAAAGCCTAAAATAGCAAATTACCATTTTACAACAATAAATCCAAACTTAGGAGTAGTTAAAACAAAAAGAGGAGACAGTTTTGTATTAGCAGATATACCAGGAATAATAGAAGGAGCAAGTGAAGGTGTTGGATTAGGAATACAATTTTTAAGGCATATAGAAAGAACAAGATTATTATTACATGTAATAGATGTATCAGGAATAGAAGGAAGAGACCCAGTAAAAGATTTTTATACAATAAATAAAGAATTAAAGAATTATAGTGAAAAACTATCAAAAAGAAAACAAATAATAGTAGCAAATAAAATAGATGTAATGCAAGATGATACTGGACTAAAGAAATTAGAAGAACTTGCTAAAAAAGAAGGCATGGAATTATACAAAATTTCAGGAGTAACAGGTGAAGGTGTAGAAACATTAATAGAAAAAGTATCTGAAAAATTAAAAGAACTACCAAAAGAAGAATTAGTCGAGGTAGAAGAAAGAATAGTGTATACTTTAGAAGATGCCAAAGAAGAATTTACAGTAACAAGGAAAGATGGAAAATTTATTGTAGAAGGAAAAGCAGTATACAGAATAATGAGTAGAGCAAATATGGAAGATAATGAATCATTATATTATTTCCATAAGTGCTTAAAAAATAGTGGAATAGACAGGGAATTAAAAGAACAAGGAATACAAGAAGGCGATATAGTAAAAATGATGGATTGGGAATTCGAATGGTTTGAATAATAGAAAGTATAATAAAATATCGCAGAAAGTCCAATAAAAGGGAGAAATGCAGATGGAAGAAGATAATATAATAAGTCCAGAATTAATAGATAATCAAGAAGAGAGATTAGAAAACTCATTAAGACCAAAAACATTAGATGAGTATATAGGACAAGACAAGGTAAAAGAAAATATGAAAATATATATAGAGGCTGCCAAGAAGAGAGGAGAGCCTCTTGACCATTGTCTATTTTATGGACCACCAGGATTAGGAAAAACAACATTATCAAATATAATATCAAACGAAATGAATTCAAACATAAAAATAACATCAGGTCCAGCAATATCGAAAGCAGGAGATTTAGCAGCATTATTAACGAATTTATCAGAATTTGATGTTTTATTCATAGATGAGATACATAGATTAAGTAAAAGTGTAGAAGAAATATTATACCCAGCATTAGAAGATTATACTTTAGATATAATAATAGGAAAAGGACCAAGTGCAAGGTCAATAAGACTAGACTTACCCAAATTTACGCTAATAGGAGCAACAACAAAAGCAGGAGCATTAACAACGCCACTAAGAGACAGATTCGGAATAATACACAAGCTAGAGTTATATACACCAAAGGACTTATGTACAATAGTAAAAAGGTCAAGTAAAATATTAGAAGTAGAAATAGATGAGCAAGCTGCAATGGAAATAGCAACTCGTTCAAGAGGAACACCAAGAATAGCAAATAGATTATTAAAAAGAGTAAGAGATTATGCAGCGGTATTAGGAGATGGCGAAATAACACTAAAAATAACAAAGCTAGCATTAAACAAATTAGAAATAGATGAATTAGGATTAGATGAAGTAGATAGAAAAATGTTAGATGTTATGATAACACAATATAAAGGAAGACCAGTAGGAATTGAAACATTGGCAACAACTTTAGGAGAAGAGATAGATACAATTGAAGATGTATATGAGTCATATTTAATACAAATAGGTTTTATAGCAAGGACACCAAGAGGAAGAATACCCCTTCCACCAGCATATGGACATATGGGATATCCAGCACCACAAGAGTAAAATCTAAAATTTACAAAGGAGATATAAATTAAGATGAGTAATAATAGATTAAAATTTTGGCTTAAAAGCAAAATAAATGCAGGAAAAGAAGAATACCAACAATATAAGAAAAATCTAAAATTAATGAAGAGTGATATTCAAAGATATAAGCAGTATATAAAAGATGCACAAGAAAAGAAATACTTAGGAGATGGTTCTAAAAGATGGGAATATACTTTAGATGAAGCTAAATTAGCAATAAACTTTATAAGACCAAATTCAAAGCAAGATATAGAGTATAGAGAAGAACAAGGAGATACATTTGCTACTAAATTACAAGAAGTTTTATCTCCTGACTTTGACTTAAGATTTCATGGTACGCCAATTTACTTTGCAGAACAGATAATAAAAAGTGGAATGATTTCATCTTCTGCTGATAGATATGATGGTTATATAAACAGTACTGATGGAAGAGGAGAAATATCTGTAGCTGATAGAGAAGGTATAGGAAGAACAATTAACTTTTTTTCAGATATATCATCATATAAAAGGTCTTTACCTTGTGGTTGTATATTTGCTTTATTGCCAAAAGATAAAGAGGATGCTACATTTGGAAAGGAACAAAGTATAATGCATTCAGTAAATTTAAGACAAAATCCGCAACAATTATTCGGAATATTTACAAGTCCAGAAAACATTAATGAAGTAAAAAAATGGATGAGTAAAGCAAAATTTAATCCTGATTTGGTATATACATTTGAGGAATTTCTAAAAGTTGTAGAAGAAAAATCGAAAGAAGTAGACAAGAAAAATGAATTTAAAATAATGATTCAAGATACACAAGCAGAAGATATTTCAAGTAATAATACAAAAGAGTTAAATCAAGAAAATCAAGAGCAAAATTCCGAAGATAAAATAGAAGATGAAGATAGAAGTCAATGAAATATTTTATATTTTAGAACAATTTAATCGAGTAATTAGCTTATATGTTAAATTAAGGAGGGAAAGTTAGTAAAAACTAACATAAGTAAGAAAAATGAAATTATTATTACATACATGTTGTGCACCATGTAGTGTATATTGTATAAATAGTTTAAGAAAAGAAGAAATTGAGCCAACAATATATTGGTATAATCCAAATATACATCCATATACAGAATATAAAGCTAGAAGAGACACATTAAAACAATATGCAGATATGATAGAATGTGAAGTAATATTTGAAGAAAATTATGGACTAAAAGAATTTTGCAAAAATGTAATAGGGGATTTAGAAAATAGATGTGCAAAATATTGCTATAGAATTCGTTTAGAGCAAACAGCCAAATATGCAAAAGAAAATGGATACACAGCATTTACTACAACTTTATTAATAAGTCCATATCAAAACCATGATGAACTTATTAAAATTGGTAAAGAGATGGAGAAGAAATATAATATTGAATTTTTATATAGAGATTTTAGATTAGGTTTTAGAGAGGGTCAAGCTGAAGCTCGTGAGTTAGGTTTGTATATGCAGAAGTATTGTGGTTGTATATTTTCTGAGGAGTCTCGTTATTATGACCGCATTTTGAAAGATAAGAAAAAATATTGTGGTACAAATAATTAATTATAAAATAAGTGACTGTTATAGTAAATAGATATATGTAGAAAATCAAATGTTAAAAATAAAAGTTGATTGTACTAAAAATGTAGAAAATTTTAATGAAAATAGAAATATTATTAATATTATAACAGGAAAATCTTGAAAGATAATATTAAAATATCATTATGAGGAAATAGGAAGAGAAATTTAATGTATAATGAAATTATTAAACAAGACAATGATAAAATATTAATATATACTTCTGATGATGGACAAGTTAAAATAGAAGTTCGACTTGAAGATGAAAATGTTTGGCTGACACAAAATGCTATGGAAGAATTATTTGATACAACAAAACAGAATATAAGTCTACATATAAAAAATATTTTTGAAGAAAAAGAACTGGATGAAAATGCAGTTGTCAAGGAAAACTTGACAACTGCTTCAGATGGTAAAAAATATAAAACAAAGTTTTACAATTTAGACTTAATTATATTAGTTGGATATCGTGTAAAATCAATTCGTGGTACTCAATTTAGGATATGGGCAAATAAATTAATAAAAGAATATCTAATTAAAGGATATAATTTGAATGTTGATAGATTTAAAAATAATGGTGGTGGAGTATATTTTGAAGAAGTACTAGAAAAAATTAGAGATTTCGTTCATCTGAAAAGGTATTTTGGAGAAAAATTTTAGACATCTATGCTACAAGTATTGATTATAATGCAAGAGATGAAAAAACAAAAGAATTTTTTAAGACAGTTCAAAACAAGATGCATTACGCAGTTCATGGAAACACGGCAACTAATTTTAGTGGAAATAGTCCCACAAAAGAGGAAACTGAAATTGCTAAAAATTATTTATCAGAAAAAGAATTAGATTTACTAAATAGAATGGTATCTGCATATTTAGATGTAGCAGAAATTAATGCTTTAAATATGCACCCAATGACTATGAAAGACTGGATAAGAGAACTAGACGGATTTTTAACCATGACACATAAGGAAAAGATTATCTTGAAATAATGGGGGAAGATATTAAAAAATTAAAATAATTTTGTGGTCTTAATGCTTTATCGCAGAGGAAGATAGGTATAGTAATAAAATAGAACAAGATAAGAAAAAACATATTGCAGACAAATAGAAAATGAATTATCAAAAAAAGAAATAAAAGAAGTTGATTTTGATTATTCAGATAATGATGAAGAAGACTGGAATTTATAAAGTAACTAGACAACGAAAAAGTAAGATAGATAAGGAGAATATAATGATATTAGAAAACAAATTAGGAATAAGCAATGAAATTGAGCTTGTAAGAGAAGAAGAGAGAATAACAAAAAAGAAAGCATTAGAATTATTTGAAACGAACAAGCTAAACTCTTTTGAAATAGGAACATTTAAAGGATTATCACAAATACATAAATATTTATTTGAAGATGTATACGAATTTGCAGGAAAAATCAGAAGAGAAAATATATCTAAGCATAATTTTAGATTTGCAGCATCAATGTATTTAAAAGAAGCATTAAGCAAAATAGATAGAATGCCACAAAATAATTATGATGAAATAATAGAAAAATATATCGAAATGAACATAGCACATCCATTTAGAGAAGGAAATGGAAGAAGTACAAGAATATGGTTAGATTGCATATTAAAGAAAAGAATTAATAAAGTAGTTGACTGGAGCAAAGTAAATAAAGAAGACTATTTATTAGCAATGGAAAGAAGTCCAATAAAAGATACAGAAATAAAATTGCTACTAAAACAAGCATTAACTGACAAAATAAATGATAGAGAAGTTTATATGAAAGGCATAGATGCAAGTTACAAATATGAAGGATATAATACATATAAAATAGAAGATTTGACAGAAAAATAATATAGACACATTGAAAGCTGTGTTATAATATAAAGAGAAGGTATTGAACAAGGGAAATGTTAAAAAGATATAGAGAAAATATAGAAGAAGAAACCAACCAATACACGACAAATAGGTATATGAACTTAAAAAAATCACTATTAGAATTCTGGAACAAACAATTAGAATCAGATTTAAGCCTAAAGAATATAAGTTTTGGAGTAGGAACAATGGGAATAATTAGAAATCTATGCAGTTTTCTAATTGACAAAGGAGATTATGTATTAGGGTGTACACCACAATTTCCAAGATTTGTATCAGAAGTAGAATTAAGAAGAGCAAATTATGAATATTACAGTTTTGACAAAAATAATAACTATAAATTTGTTGCAACAGAATTTATAAAAAAGATGAATAATAAATATAAAATGATACATCTTGAAAATCCAAACAATCCTACAGGGCAAATAATAGATATAAATGATATAGAAGAAATTGTTCAAATTGCACAACAAAAAGATATAGTGGTATTAGTTGATGAAGCATATGGAGAGTATATGGACTTAAAAAATTCAAGCATAAGCCTAGTAAAAAAATATGATAATTTAGTAGTATTTAGAAGTGCATCAAAATTTTGGGGATATCCAAATGAAAGAATAGGATATATTTTTTCAAGTGAAGAAATAATAAAAATATATAATATGATTTCGTTACCATTTCCATTCACAACATATTCATGCAATATATTTGAAAGAACATTAAAAGATTATGATATTTTCAAAAAAACTAACAAAATGGTTATAGATGCGAAAAAAGAAATATTAAAAAACTTAAATGAAGAAAACTATTTATATACAGATTTAGGTACTCCTATATTTACAATAAAATCAAATAAGTATGGAAATTTATATGAAGAATTATTAAGAAATGGAATTATTGCGGAGCCTTGTACTAATTACTTGAACTTAGATGAGAAATTTGCAAGAATAAGAATTACAAAGGAATATAATAAAATAATAATAGATATATTAAAAAAGATACTATGAAAAGTATAGGTAATATATGAATGTAACTATACAAAGCAAATTTATATTAAAAGAAATATTAGAAAAAGGAGAAAATATGAAAATAATAAGTTTTATTATATGTTTTGGATTTCCAATTGCCACTATGGTTTTTGTGGTTTTTAAGAGGAGCAAATATAAAAATAAATCAATGGCAGGTGCATTTTTTATTGAAGATAGCAAACTTGTATTGAACACATTAATACCATATCCAATTCCATTTGATGAGATAGAATGTGTTGAACTACATTATAATTCATGGGAACTGGAACATCAGTTTTCATATGTATTAATAATAAAAGTTATACAAAAGACAGGAAAAATAAAGAGAGCATTTTATAAGGGATATAGAACAGCTAAATTGGCATTGCCAACAGATATGGAGAAAGCTTTACATGAAAATGGTATAAACTGCGTTATGATTAGTTCATAAAAATGATTTATATATTAGTATTTAAAAAGATAACTAATTTTGCAGTGAGCGGGAATTCCCGCTCACTGCAAAATTTTATACAATTAAAAAATATATAAATTACATTTTCCCTCATATCTTAAAACTAAAGAATTGGTATTCTATTTTGACCCTAAAAAAGAGTTGCAAAAAACATCATTTAAAAATAAAGTAAATAGTATAACAGTAATTGACATAAAAGAAAAAAAGGGGTAGAATAGTAACGAAAATAAAACGAAAAAACAAGGAAAATTAAATAACAATAAACACAAAAATTCAGACTACATTTTAAAACAAAATCGAAAGGAGACACTATAAGTCAAAAAGACAAATAGTATAAAAAATATGGATGAAATAAAAAAATATTTAGCATGTGAAGGAAGAGTAAATATAATATGTGCAGAAACAACAGAATTAGTAGAAAAAGCACGAAAAATACATGATTTAAGCCCACTAGCTACAGCAACATTAGGAAGATTATTAACAATGGGAGCAATAATGGGAACAAGAATAAAAGAAGAAGAAGACAGTATAACATTACAATTCAAGGGAAATGGACCAATTGGAACAGTAATGTGTGTAGCAGATGGAAAACCTAGTGTAAAAGGATATGTAGGAAATCCACAAGTAGACATGCCACTAAAAGAAAACGGAAAATTAGATGTAAGTGGAGCAATAGGGAAAGATGGATTGTTATATGTCATAAAAGACCTAGGGTTAAAAAAACCATATGTAGGAATAACACCAATAATAAGTGGAGAAATAGCAGAAGACTTTGCAAAATACTTTGCAGAATCAGAACAAACACCAAGTGTTGTGGCATTAGGTGTATTAGTAGATAGCAAAGGAACAAAAAAGGCTGGAGGATATTTTATAACATTAATGCCAGATGCAACAGAAGAAGATATAAAACAAATAGAAGAAGCGGTATCAAAAGCAGACCCAATAAGTACAATGTTAGAAAAAAATATGACATTACAACAAATAGCAGAAACAGTAACAGGAGATAGCAATTTAATGGTATTATTAAAAGAAATAAAACCAAAATACGAATGTAATTGTAGCAAAGAAAAATTCAAAACAGGAATAAAATCACTAAAAAAAGAAGAGATAGAAGAAATATTCGAAAAAGAAGGAAAAATCGAAACAGTTTGTCAATTCTGTAACAAGAAATATGAATTTAAAAAAGAAGAAATCGAAGAAGATGAATAATTTCTAAGAAAGGAAAAGAAATATGGAATGGACAAAAGAACAAAAACAAGCCATATGTGAAAAAGGAAATAATATACTAGTAGCAGCGGCAGCACGGAAGTGGAAAAACAGCTGTACTAGTAGAGAGAATGATAAATAAAATAGTAAATGAAAAAGTAGATATTGATAAAGTATTAGTAGTAACATTCACAAATGCTGCTGCATCTGAAATGAAAGAAAGAATACTTGATGCAATATATAAAAAATTAGAAGAAAAGCCAAATCCACAGTTACAAAAACAAATAACAATATTAAACAAAGCAAATATATGCACAATAGATTCATTCTGTTTAGATGTAATAAAAAACAATTTTTATGAGTTAGACATCTCGCCAAACTTTAGAATAGGAGACACAGCAGAAATAGAATTATTAAAACAAGAAGTATTAGAAGAAATATTTGAAAAAAAGTATATAGAAGAAAACAAAGAATTTTCAAAACTAATAGAAACATATACAAGTTATAGAGATGATACTCCATTAAAAGAATTAATACTAAAAATATATACATATATGCAAAGCAATCCATTTCCAGAAAAATGGTTAAAAGAAAATGTAGAAAAATTTAATATAAAAAATTTAGAACAAGACTTTGCACAAACCAAATGGGGAAAAATCTTATTAAAAGATTTAGAAGAAGAGCTTGTAGACTGCATAGAAATATTAAAACAAGAAGAAAAGAATTTATCAAAACATGTAGAGTTAGAAGAATATAAAAAAATAATAATAAATGATAGAGAACAGCTAGAACTAATAAAAGCAAATTTAGATGTATGGGACAAAGCCTATCAATTAGGACAAGATTTAGAATACATAAAATGGTCTAAGAGCACAAAAATAACATTAGAAGAAAAAGAAAATGCAAAAAAATCAAGAGATACTGTAAAGGCAAAAATAGCAAAAAAACTAATACAATTCACATCAAAAGAAGCAAATCGAGACATTTTTGATATGTATGAAATACTAAATATTTTAAAAGAACTAATAATTGAATTTACAAATGAGTTTCAAAAAATAAAAAAAGAGAAAAATATATTAGACTTTAATGATATAGAACACTATGCACTAAATATTTTAGTAAAAGAAGAAAATGGAAAAGTAGAACAAACAGAAGTAGCTAAAAAATATCAAAATAAATTTATAGAAATAGCTATAGATGAATACCAAGACAGTAATTTACTACAAGAATATATATTAACATCAATATCAAACAATAAAAACATTTTTATGGTAGGAGATGTAAAACAGAGTATATATAAATTCAGACAAGCAAGACCTGACCTATTTTACAATAAATATGTTACATACAAACTAAAAGAAAACCAACAAGAAAATGATGATTTAAAAATACAATTATTCAAAAACTTCAGAAGTAGAAAAAATATACTAGAATTTACCAATATAGTATTTGAAAATTTAATGACAGAAAATCCATGGGAAATAAAATACAACAAAGAAGAATATTTAAACTTAGGGGCAGATTATAAGGACAATGAACAAAATCTAAAAATAGAAATAAAAGTAATAGACCCAAAAACAGAAAATAAAGAAATAACAGATATATTAGAAACAGTTATACAATCTGATAAAAAAATAACAGAAATAGATAATACAGAACAAGAAGAAAATGATGAAGAAGAGCATATTGAAGACATAGAAATAGAAGCAAGATTTGTAGCAAATAAAATAAAAGAAATAATGGATAGTAATTATAAGGTATATGATACAAAAAACAAACTATTTAAAGATATAAAATATAAAGACATAGCAATACTATTAAGGTCAACAAAAACATCAGCAACAGTGTATGAAAAAGAACTAATAAAATTAGGAATACCAGTATTTAGTGATACATCATCAGAATACTTAGGAACAATAGAAATACAAACAATTATAAATTTATTAAAAATAATAGACAATCCATTACAAGATATACCATTAGTAACAGTAATGCGTTCAAGCATAGGGAATTTTACAGATAATGATTTAATACAAATACGATTATGTGATAAGTACGATAACTTTTACAATACAATATTAAAATCAAGAATAAATGTAGAAAAACCTATAAGAGAAAAAATAGAAAAATTTTTAGACAATTTAGAAAAATGGAGAGAAGAACAGGAATATTTGGCATTAGATGAGTTGATTTGGAAAATATACCAAGATACAGGATATTATAATTATGTAGGATTAATGCCAAATGGACAATTAAGACAAGCAAATTTAAAGATGTTGTTTGAACGATCAAAACAATATGAAAAAGCAAGTTTTAAAGGACTATTTAATTTTATAAACTTCATAGAAAAAATACATATAGGAAGTGGAGATTTAGGCTCAGCAAAAATAATTGGAGAAAATGAAGATGTAGTAAGAATAATGAGTATTCACAAAAGTAAAGGACTAGAATTTCCAATAGTATTTTTAGCAAACACAGGAAAACAATTTAATATGATGGATTTAAAAGAAAGAGTATTATTACATTCAGAATTAGGAATAGGAGTAAAATACATAAATTACGAAAAACAAATAGAATATAATACACTATCAAAAACATCGATTGCAAGTAAATTATTATCAGAAACAATGGCAGAAGAAATGAGGATACTATATGTAGCACTTACTAGGGCAAAAGAGAAATTATATATCACAGGAATAAGTAAAGAACATGAAAAGCAAATGCAAAAGATGAAAGAACTAGTAGAAAGATATAGTAAAGATAATGGAAAAATAAATCCAATTATAGTAAAAAAATATAAAAGATATATTGATTGGATTATGTTAGTATATTTATATAATAAAGAAAAATTACAAGAGATATGCACATACAACTGCATTTTAAAAGATGATATAAATTTAAAACAACACATAAACAACATAAGCGAAACAACTAAAAAATGCATAAATATAGACGAAATAAACATAGACAAAGAAATATTAGAATATATAAAACAGAAGTTAGAATATAAATATCCTGACATCGAACTATCAAAAATACAAACCAAAACATCAGTAAGTAAAATCAAAAAAGAAAATGAAGAGATAGATAAACAAGAACATATAGTAACAGAAATATCAAAAATAGAAGATTTAAAAAGACATAATCAAGCTAATTTTGCAAAACCTAAATTTTTAGAAAACTCTAAAGAGGAAGAAATAACAGCAAGTAAAAAAGGAACGATAATACATTTATGTATGCAAAAATTAGACATTAATACGCAATATGATGAGCAAAAAATAACAAAAATAATAGAAGAAATGCAAGAGAAAAATATTATAACGCAAAAAGAAGCGGAAAGTATAGATGTAAGTAAAATATATAACTTTACTAAATCAGATACTTGGAAGAGAATGAAAAAAGCAAAACTAATACAAAGAGAAAAGCCATTTTATATAAATCTTCCAATTGAAAGCATATATAAGCAAGAATTAGAAGGCAATATATTAGTACAAGGAGTAATTGATTTATATTTTATAGATGAAGAAAATAAACTAGTATTAGTGGATTACAAAACTGACTATGTAGATAGTGAGGAAAATTTGGTAAAAAAATATAAAGTGCAATTACAAATATATAAAGAAGCTTTAGAAGAGGCGTTACAGAGAAAAGTTGATGAAACAATTATTTATTCAACATGGAGGAACAAAGCAATAAATGTAAAGTAAGAAAGGAGAATTATGTTAGAAAAAATCTAACATAGAGTAAAAAGATGGGATTAAAAGTACAAGGAGTAACCAAAATATATGGTAACAAAGAAGTAGTACAAAATTTATCAATAGAAATGGATAAACCAGGAGTTTATGGATTATTAGGAGCAAATGGAGCAGGAAAAACAACTACAATAAGAATGATATTAGGAATAATAGAAAAAGACAAAGGAATAATAGAATGGAATGGAAAAAAGATATGTAAAGAAAATGTAAAATACGGATATTTACCAGAAGAAAGAGGAATATACGGAAAAGCAAAATTATTTGACCAATTAATGTATTTTGCAACATTAAAAGGAATGAAAAAAGAAGATGCAAAAACTGCAATATTAGAATGGTGCAAAAGACTAGGACTAGAAGAATACATATATAAACCAGCAGAACAATTATCAAAAGGAAATCAACAAAAAGTCCAATTAATGATAGCAATAATACACAAACCAGAATTATTGATACTAGATGAGCCATTTAGTGGATTAGACCCAGTAAATACAAAAATAATAAAAGAGATAATACATGACTTGATAAAACAAGGTACATATATAATATTAACAAGCCATCAAATGAGTGTAGTAGAAGAATATTGCCAAGATATAATAATGTTAAAGGCTGGAAAAACAGTTTTACAAGGGAATTTAAATGAAATAAAAAAATCATATGGAAGAAATAATCTAAATATCGAAACATATCAAGAAATAGAAAAGTTTATACCAGTTAATATGAAAGTAATAGACAAAAAAGCAAATGGATATGAGTTAAAAATTGAAAAAGAAGAAGATGCACAAAGATTATTAGAAAAACTTGTAGAGAACAAAATAACATTACAAAAATTTGAGTTAAAAGAGCCATCATTACAAGAAATATTCATAGAAAAGGTTGGTGAATAGAATGAAAGATATAATAACTATAACTAAATATACAATTAAAGAAAATATAACAAAGAAATCATTTATAGTATCTACTATATTGTTAATAGCAATAATAGTAATAATATGTAATATACCTAACATAATAAATTTAGTATCAGGTGATGATAGTGAAGAAGAAACACAATATGGAAAATATATAATAAATGACAAAGAAAATATATTAGGTGAAGACTTAAATAATATAATAGAAATGGGAAAATTATCTGGATTTGAAATAGAAGTAAATTCAAATGAAAAGGAAGAAGCCTTAGAAGAAAAAGTTAGAAATAATGAATTGGCTGGGGTAATAGAAATAACTAGAAATGAAGAAACAGGAGCAATAAAATTAAATTGTACAGTAATGGGAAACTATTTTACTGGAAATTATGAATTAGAACAATTTGTAACTTTAATAAAAGCAATACAAGTAAGCAAAGAATTAAAAGAAGCGAATGTAAGCCAAGAGACAATAAATAATATAAATGCTAACATAGAATTTGAAACAAAAACATTAAATGATGAGAATAATAATTTTGGCATAGCAATGGCATCAGCATTTATACTATTTTTCGCAATATATTTCTATGGAAATAGTGTAGCAGTATCAGTATCAAGCGAAAAAACATCAAGAGTAATGGAAACATTAGTAACATCTACAAAACAAAGAAATATAATAATCGGAAAAACTTTAGCAATGGGAATAGTAAGTTTATCACAACTTGTAATACTTATATTAACAGCAGTTGTATCATATAAGCTATTTATACCAGCTGATATGGACTTTATTTCAAATATAATTGGAAATATAAACTTAAATGTAGTATCTGTATTAGTTTGCTTTGTATTCTTTATATTAGGATACACAGTATATGCATTCTTAAATGCAGTAACAGGAGCTACAATAAGCAAGGTAGAAGATTTACAATCTGCACAAACACCAATAGCTCTAATAGCATTATTCTCATTCTACTTAGCATACTTTACAGCAACAATGCCAGACAGTGGAGCAAGTAAATTCGCATCAATTTTCCCATTTTCAGCAGCATTTTCTATGCCAGGAAGAATATTAGCAGGGGGAGCAACAACATGGGAAATTATAATATCAATAGCGGTCTTACTAATAACAGCAGTTATACTTGCAGTAATATCTATAAAAGCATATTCAAATGCAGTATTGCACTATGGTAAAAGACTTAATATTATTGAATTGTTTAAAATTTCAAAAGAAAAATAATAAATGTGCATTATTCAAAAAAGCTAATAAAAAAATATATTATAATATATGTTTTATAAAATTTATCTTTTTTCCCAGTGAGCGGGAATTATCGCTCACTGGGAAAAAAGTACTTTCAGAAAATATAATAATAACACATACTATACTTTAAATGATGATTAAATATTTACATCAAACATTGCAATTTTATTAAAAGTGTAATATAATTTGAATGTCAAAGGAGGAAACGAAAATGGCAGAAAAGAAAAAGAATAAAAAAGTAGGAAATAGCAAAACTGAAAGCAAAAAAACAGAAAAGAATAATACCAAAAATAAAAACACAGAAAAAAATAATAATATTGGAAATAAAAAGTCCGAAAAAAGTAGTAATGGAAGTAAAAGTTCAATAATTAGTAAAATAAAAAAGGGTAAAAAAACACAGATTGAAAAAGAAAGTGGAAAACAATTAGCAAAAGTAAAAAAAGCAAAATTCAAGAACAGACATCCAAAGTTATCAATAGCATTAAAAATAATATTGCTATTAATAATAATATTAATAGTAGTAGGATCAGGAATAGTTATAGGGGTTATATATGGAGCATTTGGAGAAGAATTTGAAATAAAACCAGAAGAACTTATGATATCAATGATGAATTCTTATGTAGTAGACCAAGATGGAAATGTATTAGCAGAATTAAATGGTAAAGATGGAAAAAGAACAATAATAAAATTAGATGATATAGAAGATACAACACATATAGTAGATGCATATATTGCAATAGAAGATGAGAGATTTTATGACCATGATGGTGTAGACTTATATAGAACTGCTGGAGCAATATTTACATATATAACACATGGAGGAAACTCATCATTTGGAGGAAGTACAATAACACAACAATTAGTAAAAAACTTCACAAGTGAAAAAGAAGACCAAGGAATAGAAGGAATAAAGAGAAAAGTAAAAGAATGGGTAAAAGCATACCAAGTTGAACAAATGCTAACAAAAAGGCAAATATTAGAACTATACTTAAACTTAATATTTGTAGGAGGGAAAGGAAATTACGGTGTTGGAACAGCAGCAAATTACTATTTTAACAAAAATGCATCAGAATTAACACTAATAGAATGTGCATTTTTAGCAGGAATTAACAGTAATCCTAACTTATACAATCCATATGGAGAATATGGATATGGAGTAAATGAAGCAAAAACCACAAAAATTAATAACAAAATAAAAGTAGTATTAGGAAAAATGCTAGAAATAGGGAAAATAAAACAAGAAGAATATGATTCTGCAATGAAAGAACTAACAGAACAAGGAATAAAATTCACACAAGGTGGAGCAACAAATAATTATTCATATCATACAGATGCATTATTAAATCAGATAGCAGAAGAAATAGCAGAACAAAAAAACGTATCTAAGTCTGTAGCATATCAATATATATGCTCAAGTGGATTAACAATATATTCAACTCAAGTTTCTTCAATACAGCAACAAACAGAAGAAGCTGTAAATAATGCAGTAAAATTAAAAGCAAATTATAACGAAAATGGAGAACAATGGACAGAACAAAGTCAAGCAGCAATGGTAGTAATAGACCATAAAACAGGATATGTAGTAGGATGTGTAGGAGGGGTTGGAACAAAAGAAGCAAGAGGATTAAACAGAGCAACACAGTCATTGAGACAGCCAGGGTCAACAATAAAACCAATAATTGCAGTAGCACCTGCAATTGAAGAAAAAATAATTACAGCAGGAACAATATACAATGATTCATATACAAAATTTAAAGTAGGAAATAAAACATATGACCCTAAAAACTACAACTATTATAGAGGAAACATAACAGTAAGGCAAGCAGTAGAAACATCACAAAATATACCATTTGTAAAAATAGTTGCAGAAATGGGAACAGAAAAAGCAATACAATATTTAGAGAAAATGGGAGTATCAACACTAGACAAAGAAAAAGATGGATTATCTCTATCAATAGGAGGAGCAACACATGGAATAAGTCCACTAGAAATGGCGGCAGCATATGCAACAATAGCAAATGATGGTGTATATATAGAGCCAACATTCTATACAAAAGTAGTAGATAAAGATGGAAATACAGTATTAACAACAACACAAGAAACTCATAGAGTATTTTCAGAAACAACAGTAGCAATTGTAAAAAACATACTAACAGAACCAGTAAAAGGAGCAAATGGAACAGCAAAAGCTTGTGCAATATCAGGAATAGATGTAGCTGCAAAAACAGGAACTACGAATGGAGACAAAGATAGATGGTTATGTGGATTTACAAATTATTATACAGCATCGGTATGGTATGGATTTGATACACCATCACAAATAATAGTTAATGGATTAAGTCCAGCAACAAGAATATGGGCAGCAGGAATGAAAGGTATACATTCAGGTCTAGCTAAATCAAACTTTACATTAACAAGTAATGTAGTTACTGCAACAATATGTAGAGATTCTGGGAAATTGGCATCAGACACTTGCTATAATACTTATTCAGAAATCTTTGAAAAAGGAACAATACCAGAAAGTTGTGAAGGACATACAGGATATACTATATGTAATGAAACACAATTATTAGCAAATCCATATTGTACATCAACAACACAAGTATATAAAACATATTTGGTAGATAAAGAAAAAACTGATAAATGGGTAACAGATGCAAATCAACAAGAAACATATATACCAACAGAATATTGTACTGTTCATCAATATGTAGCACCACCAGAGCCAGTAACACCGCCAAGTACAACAGAGCCTGAAAACCCAGATGATGATGAAACAAATAAACCAACTAACCCACCAGATGAATCAGGTGACAAAGATAAGCCAGACGATAATAAACCACCTGCAGGGGGAGACACAGGAGATGGAGATAACAAGCCACCTGCAGGGGGAGACACAGGAGATGGAGATAACAAGCCACCAGAAGGTGGAGGAGATGATAAAGACAATACACAGGGAGGAAATAATACAAATAAACCATAGAAAAATTAACAAATAGGATTACTATAAAAAAGGAAGGAGGAGATGTTAGCTTAAAAGCTAACATCAATTAATAAAATGTCAATTTTAGTAACAGGAGGAACAGGATATATAGGAAGTCATACAGTTGTGGAGCTATTAAAAAGGGGAAAAGAGGTAGTAATTGTAGACAATCTTGTAAATAGCAGTATAGATGTATTAGATAAAATAAAAAAAATAACAGGTAAAGAAGCAAAATTTTATAAAGTAGACATATTAGATAAAGAAGAACTAAATAAAGTATTTGAAGAAAATAAGATAACAGAGGTAATACATTTTGCTGGACTAAAAGCAGTAGGAGAATCTGTACAAAAACCAATAGAATATTATCATAACAATTTAACAGGAACATTAATATTATTAGATGTAATGAGAGCACATAATTGCAAAAAGATAGTATTTAGCTCATCAGCAACTGTATATGGAAGTAGAGAAGTACCAAAACTTGTAGAAACAATGGGAAGAGGAGAAACAACTAACCCATATGGAACAACAAAAGCGATGATAGAAAGAATACTAGAGGATGTATTCGTTGCAGATAAAACATGGGATATAGTAATATTAAGATATTTTAATCCAATAGGAGCACATGAAAGTGGATTAATAGGAGATAATCCAAACGGAATACCAAATAATTTAATGCCATATATACAAAAAGTTGCAACAAGACAATTAAAAGAGCTTTCAGTATTTGGAAACGATTATGACACAAAAGATGGAACAGGTGTAAGAGATTATATACATGTTGTAGATTTAGCACTAGGACATATAAAAGCACTTGAAAAACTAGAAAAAGAGCCAAGTGGAGTATATGTATATAACTTAGGCTCAGGAACAGGATATAGTGTTTTAGAGATTATTCAAGCATTTGAAAAAGCAAATGATATAAAAATACCATATAAAATTGTAGAAAGAAGAGCAGGAGATGTAGCAATATGTTTTTCAGACCCAACAAAAGCAAAAGAGGAATTAAATTGGTGGACTGAAAAAACATTAGAAGATATGTGTAAAGATTCATGGAATTTTGCGAAAAATCAAATAAATTAAATAAACTTTTAAAAAATTATTGACATTTTGAAATAAACATAATATAATTACAGACAACAAAAGTTGCTAACACAGAGCTTTTGAATAAAAGCAAGGAGGATTTGTGCATGTGCATTATTCGGAGTCCAACTTTATAACATTTTGAAACAATGTCGAAAATTCTAGTAGAATAATAGAAAGGAGTAAAAATGGGTATTAGAGGACACACTGTTACAGTAATGCAGAGAAAATCGCAAATCTGAAGCGGCACTGGCTGGGGTTGCGATAGGGCTGAATCACTTGATAGGGTGCGGCCTTCAAAGTAGAGACAGCCATGCAGAGATAACCAAAGGGCGGGGATATATCACCCCGCTCTTTCTTGTGCATATTATAATAAATTATTTTTCCTGTTCAACTGACTCATTTTCTTCTATAACTAATTCAGAAGTACAAAAAGGGCATCTATCAGCCTTAATATTTATCTCACTAAAACAATGAGGGCAAATTTTAGTAGTAGCTTCCTTAACAACAGGAACTGCCTCTTTTTTACCTAAATTAGCCAATTTATTCATAAACTTTACAATCAAGAAAACTATAAAAGCCATAATAATAAAATTAATAACATCTGTAATAAAAGCACCATAAGTAAGATTAAGATTACCAATTTTCAAAGAGAAAGAAGAAAAATCAACTTCACTAAAGCATCCTAAAATAGGAGAAATAATGTTAGTAGTCAAAGACTTAACAATATTTTGAAAAGCAGAACCAATAATAACCCCAACGGCTAAATCCAAAACATTACCTCTTAAAGCAAAATCCTTAAATTCTTTAAATATTTTACGCATAAAAATCACTCCAATCTATATAACTTATAATAATTTATTATAAAATTATAAGATATGTGTCGAAAAAAGTCAATTCTAAAAATTTTACCCAAAAGACTAAATATAATATATGAAGTAATTTTACTAAAAATAGATTGATTTATAAATAGAAATAATATATAATAAATTCACAAGAAAGGAAAAAATACGATGATAAAAATAAAAGAAGAAATTGCGGGTTATATAGAAAAAGCAACAAGCATAAAAAAAGAAGAAATAATAGAAAATATAGAAACACCAAAAGAAAGTACAAAAGGAGACTACGCCTTTCCATGTTTTAGACTAGCAAAAGAAATGAAAAAAGCACCACAAATAATTGCAGAAGAAATAAAAGAAAAGATAGAAATTAAATCAGAAATAATAGAAAAAATAGAAGTAGTAGGAGCATATATAAACTTTTATATAAACAAAAAGATACTAGCAAAAGAAGTAATAGAAGAAATAGATAAAGCAGAAAAATATGGACAAGGAACAATAGGAAATGGAAAAAATATAATAATAGAATATTCATCACCAAACATAGCAAAACCATTTCATATAGGGCATTTAAGAACAACGCTAATAGGAAATGCCTTATATAGAACATATAAATATTTAGGATATAACACAATAGGAATAAACCATTTAGGAGACTATGGAACACAATTCGGGAAAATGATAGAAGCATACAAAATGTGGGGACAAGAATACAATTTAGAAGAAAATCCAATAGACAAAATGGTAGACATGTATGTAAGAATAAATGCATTATGCAAAGAAGATGAAGAAGTATTAGAAATGTGCAGAAATAATTTTAAACTATTAGAAGAAAAAGATGAGTATTGCACACAGTTATGGAACAAATTCAAAGACTTAAGTATGATAGAATTTCAAAAAATATATGAATTATTAGACATAAAATTTGACTCATTCAAAGGAGAAGCATCATATGCAGAAGATAAAGAAAAAATAATAAAAATATTAGAAGAAAAAGGAAAAATAGAAGAATCAGAAGGAGCAAAAATAGTAGAATTAGAAGATGTAGGAATAAGTACACCATGCTTAATACAAAAAGCAAACGGCTCATCAATATATGCAACAAGAGATTTAGCAGCAATAATGTATAGAGCACAAACATATGACTTTGACAAATGCTTATATATAGTAGCATATGAGCAAAACCTACATTTTAAGCAAATATTTGAAGTAGCAAAATATCTAGTAGATGAAAAATACCAAAAAGGATTAAAACATGTATCATATGGAATGGTAAGTTTACCAACTGGAAAAATGTCAACAAGATTAGGGAATGTATTAAAAATAGAAGATTTATTAAAAGAAACAATAGAAAGAGCAAAAGAGATAATAGAAGAAAAAAATCCTGAATTAGAAGAAAAAGAAGAAGTTGCAAAAAAAGTAGGAATAGGGGCAGTAATATTTAATACATTATCAACTGCAACAATAAAAGACCAAGTATTTGATTGGAATACAGCATTAAACTTTCAAGGAGAAACAGGGCCATATATTCAATATAGTTTTGTACGAACAAATAGTGTAATAGAAAAAGCAGGATATATACCAAAAGCAGAAGAAATAGATGCAGAAGAATTAGAAGATGAATATTCATTCAATTTAATAAAACTAATATATAACTTTCAAGATATATTGATACAAGTAACAGAAAAAGAAGAGCCATCAATCCTTTCAAGATATTTAATAGATATAGCAAAAGCATTTAGTAGTTTCTATAATGAAAACAAAATAATATGTGAAGACAAAAAAATTCAAGATGCACGAGTATATTTAACATATATAACAGGAATAGTATTAAAACAGGGAGCAGAATTATTAGGAATAAAAATGCCTAATAAAATGTAACTAAAAAAGGGAAAAAATTAAGAAGTACGATGTGATAAAACACACATGAAAGGGTGTAAAAAAATGATATTGTATCCAAATGCATTAATAGAGAATGTAAGAAAAATAGATATAGAATTTATAAAAAGAAATAAATTAAAAGCATTAATTTTAGATGTAGACAATACACTAATAGATTACTATAAAAACTTAGAACAAGAAACAATAACTTGGGCAAAAGAATTACAAGGACAAGGAGTAAAACTATATATATTATCAAATACAAACAAAAAAGAAAAAGTAGAGACAGTTGCAGAGAAGTTAGGAAAATTACCATATAAGATGTTTGCAAAAAAGCCACTAAAAAAGGGATTCATACAAATACAAAAAGAATTAAATATGAAACCAGAAAATATAGGAGTAGTTGGAGACCAAATATTTACAGATGTAATAGGTGGAAATAGATGTAAAATGTTTACAATATTAGTAGAGCCAATAAGTAAAAAAGATATATTTACAACAGTATGGAAAAGACCACTAGAAGAAATGATAAAAAATAGATATAAGAAACGCATTGAAAACCAACAAAGGAGAAAATAGAATGTATATAAATGATGTACATATTATATGTTACATATTAGCAATTTTATTTGGAAGTATAACAGGAAGAGCAGTTGAATGGACAAAAGATAGGTTACCAGAATACAAAACAGTAATAACTATAGAATATTTTAAAAAAAGAAGAAAAATAACAAAATTTTCAATAATATTAATGATAATAAATTCAGCATTAAATGTATTAATACTATACAGATATGGAATACAGAAATATTTTATAGAAAATTTAGAATTAATAAAATATCTAATATTAGTACCAATGTTATTACCAGTATTAGTAATAGACTACAAGCACAAAATAATACCCAATAGGCTAAACTTAACAATACTAGAAATACGGAATAATAATAGCATTTATATATGGAATATCAAATGTAGCAATAACTATAAATATGTTATTAGGAATGCTTGTTGGAGGAGGAATATTTTTAATAATAACATTAGTTGCTAAAGGAATATATGGAAAAGAGGCTATGGGAACTGGTGATATAAAACTAATGGGAGCCTTAGGACTATATTTTGGACTATCAAACATAATAGCAATCATATTAATGTCATTTCTAATAGGAGCAATTTTAAGTATAACATTATTACTTATGAAAAGAAAGAAAGTAGACGAATACTTATCATTTGGACCATTTATAGTAGTATCTTGTATTATAAGTATGTTAATACCATTTAGTATATTACAAAATATATTAATGACAATATTCACACTAGGTTTATATAGAAATTAAATGAAGTAAAATGGGGGGATTTATATGAATCCAAAAATACAATGGCTTAGAAATAAAATAACAAATATGGATTTACAAGGAATGATAATATCAAATCCAATAAATATCAAATATTTAACAAATATAGAGGCAGAAGGAACACTAATATTAACTAGAAAAGAAAATATATATATTACAGATGGAAGATATATAGAAGCTGTTCAAAATACTGTAACAGTTTTTGATGAAATTGTAGTATATGATGTAAGAGATATAAGCCAAGAGGAATATGAAAACTTTTTTATGTATTGTGAAAATGTAGGATTTGAAGAAAATTATGTAACATATGCAAAATATAAAGAATTTAAATACAGATATAAAATACACAATTTAGTAGAAACAGAAAATATTGTAGAACAACAAAGAATGATAAAAGATGAAGAGGAACTAGAAAATATAAAAAAGGCATGTGAAATAACAAGAAAATGTTTTGAAGAAATATCTAAACATTTAGTACCAGAAAAAACGGAATTAGAGATAGCCAAAAAGATAGATACTTATTTTAGTGAAAATGCAGAAGGGATAGCATTTGAAACGATAGTAGCAAGTGGAGAAAATTCCTCAAGACCACATGCAGTACCAACAAACAGGAAGTTTACAGAACAAGATATAGTAGTAATAGATATAGGTTGCAAGATAAATGGATATTGTTCAGATATGACAAGAACGTTCTTTATAGGTGAGCCAACAGAAGAACAACAGAAAGTTTATAATTTAGTAAAGAAAAACCATGACCAGAGTATAAGAGACATATATGATGGAGTAAATGCAAAAATGATTGCAAAAGGTGTAGAAAACGATTTTAATCTAAATAGATTCAACTTAATTCACAGTCTAGGTCATGGAGTAGGATTGGAAGTACATGAAAGACCGTTTTTAAGTACAAAAGTAGATTTTACATTAAGAGAGAAGATGGTAATTACAATCGAGCCAGGAATATATTTATCAGGACAATTTGGAGTTAGGATTGAAGATACAATATTAGTACAAAAAGCATGTGCAACAATATTATAGAAAATAAATAAAATATTCCTTGCAAAGACAAAAAAAGTATGTTAATATATTAATATAATATAACAATGAAATAGATTAAAAAAAAACCCCTTTTTGTGGTGGAAAAGTTTTTAATCTATTTTTCGTTTTTAAGGGATAAATACTAAAACAGTAAAAGTAGAAAGGAATGGTAGAAATGAATACGAAATATGTATTTGTAACAGGAGGAGTAGTATCAGGATTAGGAAAAGGAATAACAGCAGCATCACTAGGAAGACTATTAAAAAATAGAGGATATAAGGTAACAATACAAAAATTCGACCCATACATAAATGTAGACCCAGGAACAATGAGCCCATATGAACATGGAGAAGTATTTGTAACAGATGATGGAGCAGAAACAGATTTAGACTTAGGACATTATGAAAGATTTATAGATGAAAGTTTAACAGAAAACTCAAGTGTAACAATGGGGAAAATATATTCAAGTGTAATAGAAAAAGAAAGAAGAGGAGACTATTTAGGAAAAACTGTACAAGTAATTCCACATATAACAAATGAAATAAAAGAAAAGATATATAGTTTCGAAGATACTGATACAGACATAGTAATAACAGAAGTTGGAGGAACAGTAGGAGACATAGAAGGATTATCAATAATAGAAGCAATAAGACAGGTAGGATTAGAAAAAAATCCAGAAGATGTAATATATATCCATGTAACATTATTACCATACATATTTGGTTCAAATGAAATAAAATCAAAACCAACACAACACTCAGTAAAAGAATTACAAAGTTTAGGAATACAACCAAACATATTAGTATGTAGAACAGAACAAGACATACCAGATACAATAAGAGAAAAATTAGCATTATTTTGCAATGTAAGAAAAACAAGTGTAATCCAAAACAAAACAGCAGACAACTTATATGCTGTACCACTAATGCTAGAAGAGGAAGGATTGGCAAGAGAGGTCTGTAACCATTTAAAACTAGAAAAATATGTACCAGACAATACAAAATGGGAAGAAATGATAGAAGACATAAGGAACATAGGAGACCGAAAAGTAAAAATAGCAATAGTTGGAAAATACATACAGCTAGAGGACTCATATATATCTGTAATAGAAAGTTTACGCCATGCAGGATTTACAAATAAAGTAAAAGTACAAGTGGAATTAATAGATTCAGAAACAATTACACCAGATACAGTAAAAGACAAGTTAGAAGGAATACAAGGAATAGTAGTACCAGGAGGGTTTGGAAATAGAGGTATAGAAGGAAAAATTGAAACAATAAAATATGCAAGAGAAAACAAAATACCATTTTTAGGAATATGTTTAGGAATGCAGATGGCTGTAGTAGAATTCGCAAGAAATGTATTAGGATTAAAAGATGCAAATTCGGCAGAATTTAGCACAACTACCCAAAATCCAGTAATACACATAATGGAAGACCAAAAAGAAGTAGACAAAAAAGGTGGAACAATGAGACTAGGAGCATATCCATGCATAATAAAAGAAGGAACATTAGCAAAAGAGATATATGGAGAAGAAAAGATATCTGAAAGACATAGACATAGATTTGAATATAATAATGATTATAAAGAAAAATTAGAAGAAGCAGGACTAATATGTTCAGGAACATCACCAGATGGAAAATTAGTAGAGATTGTAGAGGTAAAAGAACATCCATATTTTATAGCAGGGCAATTCCACCCAGAGTTAAAATCAAGACCAAACAAACCATCACCATTATTTATAGGTTTAGTAAAAGCAGCAAAAGATATAAAATAGAATTAATAATAAAAGGAGGATATAATGTTAGATTATAAAGCTAGCATTATGGAAATTATGAATAATGAATTTGAAGAATGGAGAAGTAAATGTCAAAAAACAGGAGAAAGTAGAAAAGACTACTTAGGATGGGATGAATACTTCATGTTAATTGCAAAACTATCTGCTAAAAGAAGTAAAGATCCAAACACGCAAGTAGGAGCATGTATAGTAAGCAATGATAATAGAATTTTATCAATTGGATATAATGGAGCACCAAATGGATTTAAAGATGAAGATTTTCCATGGTCAAGGGAAGGAGAAAGATTATATACAAAGTATGCATATGTATGTCATGCAGAACTAAATGCAATATTAAATTATAGAGGAAGCAGAAAAGAGTTAGAAAATGCTAAGATATATGTAGATTTATTTCCTTGCAATGAATGTGCAAAATTAATAATCCAATCAGGAATAAAAGAAGTAATTTATTTATCAGATAAATATAGTGAAAAAGAAGACTTTATTGCTTCAAAAAGATTATTTGATACATGTAATGTAAGATACAAAAAAATTGAATGTAGAGAAATAACTATATAAAATTTATAAAAAGGAATAAAATATGAATAATCAAGAACTAATGTTAAAAGTAGAAAATTTAATAAGGGACAAACAATATGATAAAAGATTTGTACCCATGATAATAACATTTTTCTCGTTATATAATGAAGTATACAACTTAAGCGAATCCGAATTAGAAGAAATCATACATAATTATAGTGAAAATATTGATAGAATCGAATATTTTAATATAGGTAGGAACAAAAATATTATAGAGGATTCTAGAAAATCCCTTATTTTTGATACAAATTATACAGAAAAAGTAGATGAAAATAATATATATAAGTACTTATCACAAAGTATATCTGCACAAGCAACAGCTGTAGAGATGCTTGATGTAACTTCTAGAAGTGAGATAAAACTAATGCAATTAAATGCAATAAATAATTTATCTGAAAACAAAAATCCTATAATTGAACGATTATTCAAAATGTTAGTAGCATCATATGGAACAAAAGAAACAAGAATAACACAAATAATAAAGGGATTTGAGCATGAATATAACGAAATAGAAAATGAAAGAGAAAACCCTAAAAGAAATTATTACAATGATATGATTTTTTGTATATATAAATGTATAAAAGATAATTTTGAAGAAATATATGACAAAGGAGAGCCAAATGCAGAAATATGTAAGAGAATATATGCATTTTGTTTATATAATTTACAAGAAAAAATCGATGCATTAGGAAAAGAAGAACAGGATATAATAAATTACCAAATAATAAAGGCACATATGAAAGAATTACAAAAGGAATATAACATAGAAGATGAGGAACTTACTAATATAACTATTGAAAAAGGTTGGGAATTACCAGCTGAACATATAGATACTAGAATAATATCAATGTTAGGAATAAGAAATAAACAAGAGAAACAAGTTGAGAAAGAAAATATCAAAGTACCAGTTATAAATAAAGATAAAATCATTAAAATGTTAAGTGAGAGATTAGGAGAAAAGCCTATTGAGCAGGAAGAAATTGAGACTTTAGTAAAACAAATGGCAATAGAAAATCAATATCCAATAGAAATAATTAGTCTATTAAGTGAATATTTTAAAAGGAGTGCACAAGTCTATGAATGGGATAGAAAAACATTACAAAAGAAGGGAGAAAATTTTAAATTAAATATAAAATATATAAAATCAGGTAAGATGGAAGAAGAATTACTCTCTGGAAAGGTATGCATAAAGGATAAGGCATTAATATTAAAAGATATGATGCTTGAAAATAATAGCACAATATTAGGAATAGTTTTTCACGAAATGCGCCATGCCACAGATCATACAATTAGAGATTCAATAGTATATGAAAATGGAAATATTATAAAAAATAAATCAGATAAGAACGAATTCCACGAATTAGATGAAATGCTAGTAGAAGGTGGAACACAATTATTAACAGGAGTACAATTTACAGATAAATTACATACAAGTTTTAGATTCAATGGCTATGAGAATTATCAATATATATTATCTATGCTATCTAGTGCAGTAGGATTAAGTGAGGTAGAATTTTTAAAATTAGGAGAAAAAGGAAGAGTTAAATTAGAAGAAAAACTAGTAGATATATATCAAAATAATGACATAATAAATAAAATTAACCAAATAGACAAGCTACTGGACGCATTACCAAATTACACATTTAATTTTATATTAAGAAAAGAAAAAGCGAAAACATTAGGACAAATATATAAAATATGTCATGAAATGTATGATATGAGATTGGAGAAACAACAACCATTAACAAAAGAGGAACAATTAAAAGCAAGATATGAAGAATATAAAATTAATAAAAATATATTACTAATTGGAAAAGCAATGGGGTTTAATAAAAAATGTTTTGAGCAAGAAGTAGGAAGTAGTATAAGGAAAATAAAAGATAAGTCAAAATTGGATAGAAAAGAAAAAGAGAATATAAAAGATGAAATTATATCTAAAAAAGAAAATATAAGATGGGACAATAAAAATCCAATAAGAGATGTGAAAGCATTTATAAAAGCGTTGCATAGAAGAAAAACTACAAAAAAAATTAATCTTTTACCGCCAGCGAAATCTGAATTTATAGAAGACTTAAAAGTAGAACAAGAATATTATGAAGAAACATTGGGAAAAGAAGTAGAACAAACAGATTCGATAATAATGGAAAAGGAACAAATAAGTGATATACCACTTAATGCAGAAGAAGGACAAGAACAAGAATAGGAAGTTATGTGAAAAAAATATGAAATTTAAAAATAACTATTGACAATTTAATAAAAAAGATATAAATTATTAGCAGTCTATAAATGAGACTGCTAAAATTGTCGAAATAAAAGACATAAAAGGAGGTAATTGTATGATAAAACCATTATCAGACAGAGTATTAATAAAAATGAAAGAAGGAGAAGAAACAACAAAAAGTGGAATAATATTAGCTGGAAGTAGCAAAGAAAAACCACAAATAGCAGAAGTAATAGAAGTAGGACCAGGAGCTAAAGTAGAAGGAAAAATAGAAGAAATGAATGTAAAAAAAGGAGACAATGTAATAGTAAGCAAATATTCAGGAACAGAAATAAAATATGAAGGAACAGAATATATAATAGTAAAACAAGATGACATATTAGCAATAGTAGAATGAAATGCATAAAAATATAAGAGCAGTAATCATATAAAAATTATGTATTATATGTGTATGAATAAAATGAAAAGGAGTGAATAAAAATGGCAAAAATGATAAAATATGGAGAAGATGCCAGAAAATCATTATTAGAAGGAGTAAACAAATTAGCAGACACGGTAAAAGTAACATTAGGACCAAAAGGAAGAAATGTTGTATTAGATAAAAGTTTTGGAGCACCATTAATAACAAATGATGGAGTAACAATAGCAAAAGAGATAGAATTAGAAGACAAATTTGAAAACATGGGAGCAAGATTAGTAAAAGAAGTATCAACAAAAACAAATGATGTAGCAGGAGATGGAACAACAACAGCAACGGTATTAGCACAAGCAATGATAAAAGAAGGAGTAAAAAATGTAGCAGCAGGAGCAGACCCAATGGGAATAAAAAGAGGAATGGATAAAGCTGTAGAAGAAGCAGTAAAAGGATTAAAAGAAATAACATCACAAGTATCTGGAAAAGAAGACATAGCAAGAGTAGCAAGTATATCAGCAAACAATTTAGAAATAGGAACATTAATTGCAGATGCAATGGAAAAAGTATCAAAAGATGGAGTAATAACAATAGAAGAATCAAAAACATCAAATACAGAATTAAATGTAGTAGAAGGAATGCAATTTGACAAAGGGTACATATCACCATATATGATAACAGACACAGAAAAAGCAGAAGCTGTATTAGACAATCCATATATATTAATAACAGACAAAAAAATAAGTAATATACAAGAGTTATTACCATTACTAGAAAATCTAATGCAACAATCAGGAAAGCTATTAATAATATGTGATGATATAGAAAATGAAGCATTATCAACATTAATACTAAACAAATTAAGAGGAGTATTAAATGTAGTAGCAGTAAAAGCACCTGGATTTGGAGATAAGAGAAAAGCAAGTTTAGAAGACATTGCAATACTAACAGGAGGAGAAGTAATATCAACAGACTTAGGAATGGAAATAAAAGACACTAGTATAGAACAATTAGGAAGAGCAAAACAAGTAAAAGTACAAAAAGAAAATACAATAATAGTAGATGGATTAGGAGAAAAAACAGCAATAGAAACAAGAGTAAAACAAATAAAAGCACAATTAGAAGAAACACAAAGTGAATATGAAAAAGAAGGATTACAAGAAAGATTAGCAAAAATATCAGGAGGAGTAGCAGTAATAGGAGTAGGAGCAGCAACAGAAATAGAAATGAAAGAAAAGAAACTAAGAATCGAAGATGCATTATCAGCAACAAAAGCAGCAGTAGAAGAAGGAATAGTAGCAGGAGGAGGAACAGCATATGTAAATGTAATTCCAAGAGTAGAGAACTTAGTAAAAGGATTACCAGAAGAAGAAAAATTAGGAGCACAAATAGTATTAAAAGCATTAGAAGAGCCAGTAAAACAAATAGCAAGAAATGCAGGATTAGAGCCAGCAGTTATATTAGATAATGTAAAAAAAGCAAATAAAGGATTTGGATTTGATGCAAGTAAAGAAGAATATGTAGACATGAAAAAAGCAGGAATAGTAGACCCAACAAAAGTAACAAGAAGTGCAATACAAAATGCAGCATCAGTAGCATCAATGGTATTAACAACAGAAAGTCTAGTAGCAGACAAACCAGAAGAAAAAGGGTGTAACTGTGGTGGAGGACATCAAGAAATGCCAGAAATGTATTAAAATGCTGTAAAAGAAGAAAATTTTATAAAAACATACAAAAAAAGTAAAAATTCCCATTTTATAAAAAATAAGATGGGAAATTTATAATCAAAAGACTTGACAAAAATGAATAAATAAATTAATATATACAATAAATTTACGAGAAAGAGGTAAAAGCAATGGAAGAAAAAGAAGTAATATTAACACAAGAAGGGTATAACAACTTAGAAAAAGAGTTAGAACATTTAAGAACAGAAAAAAGAGCTGAAATAGCAGAAAGGATAAAAACAGCATTAGGATTTGGAGATTTATCAGAAAACTCAGAATATGATGAAGCAAAAACGGCACAAACAGAAAATGAAATAAAGATAGCAGAATTAGAAACAAAATTAAGACATGCAAAAATAATAGATGAAAAAGATATAGACACAAAAACAGTACAAATAGGAAATAAAGTAAAACTATTTGATGTAGAATTTGATGAAGAAGTAGAATACACAATAGTAGGATCAACAGAGGTTAACTTAGTAGAAAACAAAATATCAAACGAATCACCTTTAGGAAAAGCACTAATGGGTGCAAAAAAAGGAGATACTGTAGAAGTAGAAGCACCAGAGGGAATAATACAATATAATATATTATCAATCAATAAATAATTGTGTGTCATGGGGACGTTCTTTTTGACACACATAACTAAAAACTTATAGAGAAATAAAATTCTTTATAAGTTTTTTTCTTGCAAAAAATTTTTGATAATCTCAAATGCTAATGCAACAAAAAATTGATAAAAAAATAAATGAA
>CAMUDX010000011.1 GCA_947087745.1 uncultured Clostridium sp.
CGCTAACAAATTATATATCATTGGATTTTTTTCCGAAACTTCTTGACACTAATAAAGTAATTAAAAAATAGATAAAGTGGGAAAAAACAAGATAAAATAGAAATAAATCAATTAGATTTAAGTTAAAAGAATATTTATAATTTGAAAAAAGAATGTGTGTATGTTAATATATAGTTACATTTAGAGAAAGCAAGTATAAAAAAAGAATAATTAAATAATAATATAAGTAAAGTATCCCTGCATAGTGCGTAAAGACATAGAATTTTTAGAACCAACAAGTATAGGAATGGGACCGATTTCTGAATATGGCGTGCAAGCTTACACCTTAGGGTAGTAAGAAGCCCATGAGTATTTAGGTAGGTACCAACTGTTTTTCGGAACAGGTCCTTAAAAATTCGTACAACTGACGGCTAAGGCGGGGTTACTTTTGTTATTACATAAACAAAAAATCACGGAATGAAATTGACAAAAATAATGGAATGAAATTGACAAAAATCACGGAATGGTGTAAAATAATAAAAAGGAAATAAAGTGTTAAAGAGGAGAAAATATGGAAATAAAAAATTATAGAAGAAGAATTGCAGATGAGAAAATAGAACATTATTTAAAATTATTTGGAGCTATTAGTATAGAAGGACCTAAATATTGTGGTAAGACATGGGCAGGACGATATCATTCTAATAGTGAAGTTTTATTACATAAGAAAACAGGAGAATTATCTAATAATGTAGAACTTGCTAAAATATCTCCAGCATTAATTTTAGAGGGGGAAAAACCAAAGTTAATTGATGAATGGCAAGAAGCTACTAATTTATGGGATGAAGTTAGAGCAGATGTTGATAAAACAGGATTAAAAGGACAATATATACTAACGGGGTCTTCTACACCAAATAGAAAAGGAATATCACATAGCGGAGCAGGGAGATATGGTAAAATATATTTAAGAACTATGAGTTTATTCGAGTCAGGTGATTCTACAGGTGATATATCACTTAAAGAATTATGCAATAATAATTTAAAACAGAAATTAACAGGTGAAGTCAATCTAAGACATCTCGCAGGTTTAATTATTAGAGGAGGATGGCCAGGTAATATAGATTATTCCGCAAAAGATTCAAGTGAAGTAATAGAGGAGTATATAAAACTAATAATTGATGATGACTTAATCAGATTAGATGGGGTAAATAGAGATAAACACAAAGTTAAATTATTATTAAAATCTCTAGCAAGAAATGAAAGTACGACAGTATCAAATAAGACATTAAAAAGAGATATAAGTGAGGTTGATAATGAAAATATAGACATAGATACATTAGCTTCATATTTAAATGCACTAGATAAATTATATTTATTAGATAATGATGAACCTTTTTCTTCAAATATTCGTTATTCTGTAAGAGTAAAACAATTAGAAAAGAGACATTTTGCTGATCCATCAATTGCATGTTCATTACTAAATATAAAAGAAGAGGATAAACTTATAAATGATTTAGAAACATTTGGCTTTTTATTTGAAGCGATGGTTGAAAGAGATTTAAAAATATATGCTGATAGTTTTAATGCTAAATGCTATCATTATCAAGATTATCAAAATAGAGAAGTGGATAGTGTTATAGAATTAGAAAATGGAGAATGGTGTGCATTTGAAATAAAACTTGGAACTAATAGAATTGATGAAGGAGCAAGAAATTTATTAAAATTAAAAAAAGAAATAGAAAAGCAGAATGGAAAAGTACCATCAGTTCTTTGTGTAATATGTGGACTTTCAAATGCGGTTTATAAGAGACCAGATGGAGTATATGTTGTACCTATTACAGCACTCAGACCTTAAAAGAAGATATAATATAAAAAGTAAAATTGATAGAAACAAATCAAATTATGAGCAATAAAATTTTGATAACAAAAAAAGACTAGCCATAGACTAATCTTATTTTGCTGTTACAGCATTTAGTTTTTTTGCTAAATTTGATTTTTTTCTAGCTGCTGTATTTTTAACTATAACACCTTTTGTGCAAGCTTGATCTATTTTTTTAGTAGCTTCAGAGAATAAAGCTTTAGCTTCTTCTACATTACCAGCTTCTACAGATTGTTCAAACTTTTTAACAGCAGATTTATAACCTGTTTTTATCATATTATTTCTTAAAGTTTTTTTCTTAATAATTTCAACTCTCTTTTTTGCAGATTTGATATTTGGCATATTAGCACCTCCTCTAAAGTAAAATAAACTATAACGCTTAACATTATAACATACAAAAAATTAATTTGCAAGACTAAAACGCAAGAGAATTGGCAATTTTTTTGAAAAAAGATTGACAAAATCCTAAAATATAGTATAATTAATATGTAGCGAAAAAAGGAGAAACAAGTATGTTAGCAAAATATTGGAAAAAAATAGGAATATTTATTTTAATAGTAGCTTGTATATTTAATATAATGATAAAACTAGTTCAAAAAGTATCAATAAATACAGAATTAGACGAATCAATAGAATATATGAAGGAACAACATAAAGAAGAAGTAGATATAAACAATAAAAAGTAAAATAATACTTGATAAACAGTAGAAAATATGTTAATATATCATGTGGAAAAAATAGTTAATAGATAGAAAGAGGTGACTTAAATGAAAGATGGAATACATCCAGGGTACAATCAAACAACAATAACATGTGCATGTGGAAATGTTATTGAAGTAGGATCAACAAAGGAAAATTTGAAAGTAGACGTATGTTCAAAATGTCATCCATACTGGACAAAGAGTTTAAAATTAGAAAAAACAGGTGGAAGAGCAGAACAATTCAAGAAAAAATACGGTATTGCATAGAAAGAAAGTAGCTAAGGTGAACACACAACTCATCACCACAAGCTACCTTTTTTGTTTTAATAAATAAGAAAAAGAGAGGAATCCGAATGAAAAAGAAAATCATTATAATATCAACAATATTAATAATAGTAATAATATGTATAATAGCAATAATAGTATATATGGCAAATAGACCATCAGACAGACTAAAAAAAATATATAATAAAATGATAAGTGATAATACATATATATTTACAAGAAGTAGCCAAAATGGTGAAAATAAAATAGTTACAACTAAAAAAGGGGATAAAACGAGAATAGACATGTACAATTTAGATGACTATATAACAACATTAATAAAAGATGGAGATACATATTTAATATCACATGAAAATAAAGAATATTATACATATAGTAATAATAAGATAGATGAGGAAATACTAACAGAAGAGATTAAAAGAATAATTGATAAAGAATATAAAGTTGGAAAAGAAAAAATATATGGGCAAACATATTATTATGAAGAATATAATGGAATAACAGATTTCTTAATAGAAGCATATAAAGATATGGACTTAAACACAGCAAAAACGAGATTTTATTTCAAAGGCAAAGATTTGCAATTTATAAAGACTATATATCAAATAGTAGATTCTCAAACAGGTAAAATTACTAATGTAGAAGAATTATTAAAAGCTAATGTGGAATATAAAGTAGAAGATAATGTTTTTGAAATACCATCTGACTATGCAGAAAACTAGAATATAAAAAATGTCAAAAATTTGTTTGACATTTTTTTGTTTGTATGATAATATAGACATATCAAAAAAGGAGGAATATAAATGGGAAGAAATACATCAGAATTAAATAAAAGAGAAAAAGCAATACTAAGTTTCATAGAAAAACAAATAATGACAGATGGATATCCACCATCAGTAAGAGAAATAGGAAAAGCAGTAGGATTAAACTCAACAGCAACAGTACATGGTTATTTAGCTAAATTAGAAGAAAAAGGATATATAAAAAAGGAAAACAAAAAAGGAAGAACACTAAAACTATTAAGAGGTGGTTCAGGAGAGCCAATGATAAAATCAAGTAAAGACTTCTATACACAAAAAGAATTAGTAGAAGTACCTATAGTAGGAAAAATAACAGCAGGAGCACCAATATTAGCAGTAGAAAATGTAACAGACACATTCCCAATACCAATAGATTTTGTAGGAAACTCAGAAAGCTTTATGCTAAAAGTAAGAGGAGAAAGTATGATAGAAGCAGGAATACTTGATGGCGACTTAATACTTGTAAAAAAACAAAATGATGCAAGAAATGGGGATATAGTTGTAGCATTGATAGAAGATGAAGCAACAGTAAAAACATTCTATAAAGAACAAGACCACATAAGATTACAACCAGAGAATTCTACTATGGACCCAATAATAGTTCCAAACTGTGAAATATTAGGAAAAGTTGCAGGAGTATTTAGAAAGATGTAATAGTCCTTACACAAAATTAAAATATAAAAAATAACATATTAGAAATATGTTATTTTTTATATTTCCGCAAAGCTTGTAAAATTAAGATTTTTCCCATTTCTTACAACGCTTACTTTGACTTCTAGCCTGTTGGGGGGAAACAAAACTAGAGCGATTATCTTGTTTCCAAGTAGGAGGAACGACATATCCAACATTTGTAGCTACAGAAGAAGGAGCAAAAGGAGAAGTAAGTGGAACTCCAAAAGACTTCATATTGCATAATATAGATAAATATACAAAAATACCAATACCAATGCCAAGGAAACCAGCGACAAAGCCAAGCAAAGTAAATACAAATCTCAGTATTCTTAAATGAAAACCAAAAGAGAAATCTGGGATTGCGAAAGATGCGATGGCAGTAACAGCAACAATAATTACTAAAATAGGACTTACAAGATTTGCACTAACAGCAGACTCACCAATAATCAAACCACCAACAATGCTGATAGTAGATCCAATAGGAGATGGAACACGAACACCAGCCTCACGAATAATTTCAAATGAAATTTCTAATAACAGTAACTCAAAAATGATAGGAAATGGTACATTTTCTCTTGACCCCATAATAGTAAAGAGTAGTTCAGTTGGAAGAAGTTCTTGATGAAAACTTGTAATAGCCATATACATACCAGGCAAAAGAAGTGTAACAATAAAACCAAATATTCTTAACATTCTTAAAAAGTTTGTAAAGCTAGGTCTTAGATTAGTATCCTCGGCAGAAGTTAAGAAGTCAGTTATTGTGGCAGGCATAATTAAGGCATAAGGATTTCCATTTACCAAAATGACAATTCTACCTTCATATAAAAATTTAACACACTTGTCAGGTCTTTCAGTAGAAACAATTTGAGGAATACCATACATACCAGACTCTTCAATTAATTGTTCAAGTTGACCCGTAGAAAGTAGTGCATCAATATCTAAATTATTTAATCTGTATCTTGCTTCAGCCACTAAATCCCCATTAGCAATGTTTTGAAAATAGCAAAGACCACATTTAGTTTTACTAATATTACCAACTGTTATATTTTCAATAATAAGATTTTCTGTATTAGCCATCCTTCTAAGTAAAGAAGTATTAGTTCTTATATTTTCCACAAATGCTTCTTGCGGACCTTTAATAACCATTTCACTAACTGGCGTAGTAACACTTCTTTGTTTAAATCCTTTGACATCAACATCAAAAGCAGATGGTATTGTATCAACGAAAAGTATACAATTACCACTATTTATACTAGAAGCAATATCAGAAAAATTGTCAACTGTATTAATAGAGTTTTGTGGTATTAGACAGTCAAAAATGTAATTTTCTAATGATGAATTATCATAATTGGTAAAAGAACTTTTTTCATTCATTAAAGGTTTTAAAAGAAAATTATTAACTAAAGTGGCATCAGCCATACCATCAAAAAATATAATAAATGCATTGTATGAAACCATATTTAACTTGAAAGAAAATTCTCTTATTTTTATATCACTATTAATTAGAGAATTATACATAGTTTGCATATAAAGAAGATTGTCACTTAATTTAGAACTTACATTCTTAGGTGCAGTATCACTATCACTTGAAGTATCCATTAGTGGTGTATTAGTATTTTCTTTGGTTATATAATCATTATCTACAATTGAAAAGTTATGATTGTTTTTGAAAGTAGAAAATAAATTTTTAAAATTCATATATTACATCCTTTCATAAGTTAAAACATACGAATACTATATAAATATCAGTAAAATATGTATTACCAATTTTTATTAATAATTTTATTATTTACAAATTAGGAAAAATTTATGCTAAGAAATTTAAAATTGAATGTTTTACCTAAAAATAAATATGAAGAAAAGAAGGCACTGAATAAGCAGTGCCTTAAAAATATATATTATATATTTCTAAATTAATTTGATTTTATTAAAGTTAAATAAGAAATCAAAATAAAAGTATTAATTTAATTTGAATTTTAATGTAAATATTATATACTATATGCAGTTACTTTTTGTAATCAGCAAAATTAAGGAGGAATTTTTATGAATGGAGAAATTCGGATTCAAACTGTACAGGTCACAGATGTAATTGTAGGGATTAATGATATGGATGGAGTGTTTATTAGACTCATATTAGATGAAATTAATAGACCATCTCAATCTCATATTATATGGAAATTGAAATTTCAGCTTAGATACCTCGGAGACACTAAGATAAAAAAGCTTATGGAGTATACCGGAGCAAATATGGCAAATTTAAATAGCTTGAAAGACAAGATATTTAAAATAGTTGCCGTTCTTCAACCAAGCTTCCCTGGCGAGATCTTTGGATTCGGACATTATGATTTTGATAAGTTTACTTCAATGTATACAGATTCTTTTGATGTTACTTTATCAGATTTAAAAGAACTCATAAGAAAAATGTAAAGTTACATCTACCCCCTTACAAGGGAACCTTATTAATGAAGGTTCCCTTGTTCGATGTTATAAAAAAATATAAAATTTTAAATAAAACAAAGCAGAAAAAACAGAAAAAAATTATCTAAAAATAAATAAAACACAAGCCATAAAACACTTGATATTTTTACATATTCATAGTAAAATATGGAAAGAATAAAGATAGGAGAGAGATGACAATGAAGGAAAAATTTTATATAACGACACCAATATATTATCCAAGTGGAAGATTTCATATAGGAACTGCGTACACAACAGTATTAGCAGACACAATAAAAAAATACAAAAAACAAAGAGGATATGAAGCATATTTACTAACAGGAGAAGATGAGCATGGGCAAAAAATACAAACAGTAGCAGAAAAGAGAGGAAAAACACCACAAGAACATGTAGATGAAATGGCAGAAGAAGCAAAAAAATTATGGAAATTAATGAATATAGAATATGATGATTTTATAAGAACAACAGAAGAAAGACACGAAAAAGTAGTACAACAAATATTTGACAAGTTTATGGAGACAGGGGACATATATAAAGGAGAATATGAAGGATGGTATTGTGAGCCATGCGAAACATATTTTACAGAAACACAACTAAAAGAAGGAAAATGTCCAGACTGTGGAAGAGAAGTAGCAAAAATGAAAGAAGAAGCATATTTCTTTAGAATGAGTAAATATGCAGACAGGCTACTAAAATTCTATGAAGAAAATGTAGAATTTGCAAAACCAGAATACAGAAAAACAGAAATGATAAACAATTTCATAAAACCAGGGCTAGAAGATTTATGTGTAAGTAGAACAACATTTGACTGGGGAATACAAGTAACAAAAGACCCAAAACATGTAATATATGTATGGCTAGATGCACTAACAAACTATATAACAGCATTAGGATATATGTCAGAAGATGACACAAAATTCAAAAAGTATTGGCCAGCAGACTTACAAATAGTAGGAAAAGACATAGCAAGATTTCACTTAATATATTGGCCAATATTCTTAATGGCATTAGACTTACCATTACCAAAAAAAATATTAGTTCATAACTGGATAATGATGAAAGATGGAAAAATGTCAAAATCAAAAGGAAATGTAATATATCCAGAAACACTAATAGACAGATATGGATTAGATGCAACAAGATATTATTTATTAAGAGAAATGCCAGAATCACAAGATGGAATATTCACACCAGAAGGATTTATAGAAAGATACAACACAAACTTATGTAATGATTTAGGTAACTTATTAAACAGAACAGTAGCGATGTGTAACAAATACTTTACAGGACAAGTACCACAATACAATGGAACACCAAATGATGTAGACAAAGAATTTGAAAATTTCACAAATGAACAAATACAAAAAATAGAAGAAAAATACGATAAATATGAGATAAACTTAGCATTACAAGAAATATGGGTATTAATATCAAGAGCAAATAAGTATATAGATGAAACAACACCATGGGTATTAGCAAAAGAAGAAAACAAAGAAAAGTTAGAAAGTTGTATATATCACTTAATTGAAAATCTAAGAAAGATAGGAATAGTATTAAAACCAGTAATGAGTGATACATCAGAAGATATATTAAGACAATTAGGAATAACAAAAGAAGAAGAAAAAGAATGGGACAGCATAAAAAAATACGATACGATAAAAGGAGCAAAAGTAATAGAAAAAGGTGAGCCATTATTTATGAGATTAGATGCGAAAGAAGAAGATGAATATATAAAAGGAACAATGAAACAATAACATATGTAATAAAAGTTACAGTTTAGGTTAAAATTATATAGTTCTGTTTAACCTAAATCAACTAGAAAATAATGAAATAAAAATCGTAGAATAAGGTGATAAAAATTGGATTTAATATCTATTGCGAGAAGATACAGAAATGTAAAAAGGATTTTAATACTTACAATTCTGTTAATAATAATAATATATATATGTTTAATAATAAATAGGTGTTCAGAAAGCAGTAAAAAGGAGAAAATATATCAAGGTTACCAAGAAATATATGATAGCTTAAAAAATAATGAAGAAGGGTCAGTAGAGCCAGAAAAAAAAGAGGAATTACCTTCACACAAAGTAATAGCAAACAAAGAACAATGGCTAATAGATAATGAGAACATATACAAATCAGAAGAAAAGAGAGTATTTTTAACATTTGATGATGGACCATCAAAAAAAGTAACACCATTAATATTAGATTTATTACAACAAGAAAATATAAAAGCAACATTTTTTGTACTAGGAAGTAGAGTAGAATTAAATCCAGAACTTGTAAAAAGAGCATATAATGAAGGACATTATATAGCAAACCATGGATATTCACACACATATTCACAAATATATGCATCAGTAGATACAGTATTAGATGAATATTATAACACAGAATCTGCAATAAGAATAGCAATAGGGAATGACCAATATACAAGTTTATTATTCAGATTTCCAGGAGGGTCGGCAGGAGGAAAATATAAAGAATTAAAAAGACAAGCCAAAGAAAGACTTAAAGAGAATAATATAGCATATGTAGACTGGAATGTATTAACAGGAGATTCAGAAGGTGGTAAAAAGACAGTAGAACAGTTGGTATCAAGATTTAATGAAACAATAGGAACAAAAAACAGTATCGTAATATTAATGCATGATGCAGGAGATAAAATGACAACATATGAAGCATTACCACAAATAATTCAAAGTCTAAGAGAAAATGGATATGAATTCAAAAACTTTTATGATTTAATAAAATAGGAAAGAGGAAAATATAAGAGGACAATGAATAAAAAATGGGAATTATATAAAATAGATGAACAAAAAATAAAAAAGATAGAAGAAAAAGGAATAAATAAATTACTAGCTACAATATTGGTAAATAGAGGCATAATAGATGAAGAACAAATACAAGTATTCTTAAATCCAACAAGAGCAGATTTTTACAATCCATACTTAATGCCTGATATGGAAAAAGCAGTAGAAAGAATAATAGAAGCTATAGATAAAAAACAAAGAGTTATAATATATGGAGACTATGATGTAGATGGAATAACAAGTGTAACAGTTTTAAAAAGTTATTTAGAAGAAAGGGGACTTAATGTAGACTACTATATACCAAATAGATTACAAGAAGGGTATGGACTAAATAAAACAGCAGTAGAAAGAATTGCAAAACAAAACTATAACTTAATGATAACAGTAGACTGTGGAATATCAGCAATTGAAGAAGTAAAATATGCAAAAGAATTAGGATTAGAAGTAATTGTAACAGATCATCATGAAACAGGAGAGAATATACCTGATGCAATAGCAGTAGTAGATGCAAAAAGAAAGGACAACCAATATCCATGTAGAAACTTAGCAGGAGTAGGAGTGGTATTCAAACTAATACAAGCGATATCAAAAAGACTAAACATAGATGAAAAAGAACATTTAAAATATTTAGACATAGTCTGTATAGGAACAATATCAGATATAGTGCCATTAGTTGATGAAAATAGAGTAATAGTAAAATTAGGATTGAAATTATTACAGCAAACACATAATATAGGATTAAGAACAATTTTAGCAATATCAGGATATAACAAAATAGACTCAAGCACAATATCATTTGGAGTAGCACCACGAATAAATGCATGTGGAAGGATGGGACACCAAGAAGAAGCACTAAAACTATTTTTATCAAAAGATATAAACGAAGTAAACAAATTGGCACAAAGTTTAAACGAATATAATAAACAAAGACAAGAAAAAGAAAAAAACATATTTTTAGAAGCAATACAAAAAATAGAAGAAAATGAATTAGACAAAAAAAGCATAATGATAATAGATGGTGAAGGATGGCACCATGGAGTAATAGGAATAGTATCATCAAAAATAACAGAGATGTATTTCAAACCAAGTATATTATTATGTTTTGAAGGAGAAGAAGCAAAAGGCTCTGGAAGAAGTATACCAGGATTTGACTTACATGATGCATTACAAAAATGCAGTAACAACTTATATAAATTTGGTGGACATTCTATGGCAGTTGGACTAACAGTAAAAAAAGAACAATATGAAGATTTAAAACAACAACTAGAAGAAATTGCACAAGAACAAAAAATAGACAAAATTGTGCCAATATTAAAGATAGATGCACAAGTTGATATAAACGAAATAAGTAAAGACATAGTAGAAAGCCTTAAAGAAATGGAGCCATTTGGAGAGGAAAATAAAACTCCATTATTTATGTTCAAAAACTTAAAAATAGACTCTATAAGAGCATTGTCAGAAGGAAAGCACATTAAATTAACATTAAAAAAAGATGCTGGAAACATTATAGGAGCAATAGGATTTAACATGGGAAGTCTAGTAAATGATTACTGTATAGGAGACAAAGTAGACATTGTAGGAACACTAGAAATAAACACATTTAATGGGGAAGAAAGCTTACAAATAGTATTAAAAGACATTATGAAATCTATAGAAAATTAGAAACAAATGAAGAAAACTTATATAATCTTTATTTGTAAAGATAGGTGATGATAAAGTTGCAAGAGCAAAAAGAAGAAATAACAATACAAGATGTAATAATCAAGAAAAAAGAAAAAACAAAAAAAGTAGATAGTAAGTTAATAATGAAAGCATATGAATATGCAGTACAAAAACATGGAGACCAACGCAGAAAATCAGGAGAGTTATATATAATACATCCATTAAATGTAGCGTATATATTAGCAGAAATAGGGCTAGACGAGCCTACGCTTTGTGCTGCACTTTTACATGATGTAGTAGAAGATACAGAAGTAACAAACGAAGACATAATAAGGGAATTCGGAGTAGAAATAGCCGAGTTAGTTGCAGGTGTAACAAAGTTAAGTACAATGTTATTTGAAACAATACAAGAACAGCAAGTTGAAGATTACAGAAAGATGTTTCTTGCAATGGGAAAAGACATAAGAGTAATATTAATAAAGTTAGCAGACAGACTACATAATATGCGAACGTTAAAATATTTAAGTAGAGAAAGACAGTTAGCAAATGCAAGAGAAACAATGGAGTTATATGCACCATTAGCAAACAGATTAGGACTATATTCTCTAAAATGGGAGCTAGAAGATTTAGGATTCAAATATTTACATCCTGAAGAATACGAAGAACTAGTAAAAGGAATAGACAGAAAAAGGGAAGAAAGACTAAAATTTATTGAAAAAATAATGACAGATATACAATTAGAATTAAAGAAACAAAAAATAGAAGCAGAAGTTACAGGAAGAGCAAAACATTTATATAGTATATATAGAAAAATGATAAGAGACCAAAAAAGTCTAGATGAAATATATGATTTATTCGCATTACGAATATTAGTTAATTCTGTAAAAGATTGTTACACAGCATTAGGAGTAGTACACGAGTTATATAGTCCAATGCCAGGAAGATTTAAAGACTATATAGCAGTACCAAAACCAAATATGTATCAATCAATACATACAACATTATTAGGAGAAAAGGGAACTCCATTTGAGGTACAAATTCGTACATGGGACATGCATAGAATTGCAGAATATGGTATAGCAGCACATTGGGCATATAAAGAGGCAAACTATTTAGGAAGAGGAAAACAAGTAGTAAGTGTAGGGGAAGATAAACTTGCATGGCTTAGAGAAACATTAGAATGGCAACAAGAAATGCAAGACCCACAAGAATTTTTAGAGACATTAAAAACAGAATTATTTGAAGATGAGGTATATGTATTTACTCCGAAGGGAGCAATAAAGGTATTGCCAAGAGGTGCAACAGCAATAGATTTTGCATACAATATACATGCAGAAATAGGACATCGTATGACAGGGTGTAAAATAAATAGTAAAATGGTACCAATAATCACACCAATAAAAAGTGGAGACATTATAGAAATAATAACGACAGAAAATTCAAGAGGTCCAAGTAGAGACTGGCTAAAATTTGTAAAAACTACACAGGCAAAAAACAAAATAAATGCATGGTTTAAAAAAGAACAAAAGTCAGAGAATATAGAAAAAGGAAAAGATTTAATAGAAAAAGAACTAAAAAGAATAGGAATTTCATATAGTAATATATTTAAACATGAATATATAAATCCTATGTTAGAAAGATATAAATACAAAGACTTAGAGGAAATGTATGCAGCAGTAGGATTTGGGGCAATATCTCCAGTTAAGATAATATCTAGAATGTTAATAGAATACAGAAAAGAGCATAATGAAGAAAATATAGAAGAAAAGATAGAACAATTATCAAAGATAAGAACACCAAAGGTAAAACCATCAAGTTCAGGAATTATAGTAAAAGGAATAGATAATTGCTTAGTAAAACTTTCAAAGTGCTGTAATCCACTTCCAGGAGATAGTATAATAGGATATATAACCAAGGGAAGAGGAGTATCTGTTCATAGAAAAGATTGTGTAAATATAAGTGATTTGTTTAAAGAAGAAAATAGAATAATTGATGTTGAATGGTATAATGAAGAAAAAGTTTCATATAGTGCAGATATTGAAATTTATGCAAATGATAGGTCAGGATTGCTTGCAGATATTATTCAAAAGATAGGAGAAACAAAGGCAAAACTAGTAGGAGTTAATTCTCGTTCTAACAAAGAAAGAATTGCAATTACAGAGATTACAATTGAAGTAGAAAGTTTGGAAGAGTTAAATAAAATAATTAAATCTTTAAGAAAAGTTGATAGTGTTTATGAAGTTAATAGAAAAAGATAAAAGAAACACAAATATAAAAATAACTGTTAAATATGAGGTGGAAGAGAAATGATATTAAAGGAACTAAAGATTAATACATGGATAGGAGAGCCAACAAATTGCTATATTGTGTTTGAAGAAAAATCAAAGGAAACAATGGTAGTTGACCCAGCAGGAGATGTAGATAGAATTATAGAAATGTTAGATATACTAAAAGGAAAATTAAAATATATATATTTAACACACTGTCATGGAGACCATACTGGTGGAGTAAATGAGCTTCGTGATAAAATAGGAGGAAGAATATTAATAAGTAGATATGATGCACCAGGATTAAATGACAATAGTATAAGTCTAACACAATATATGGGAGTAAAGCCAATAGAAATTGAAGATAATTCAAGAATAGATGATGGAGATATTTTACATTTAGGAAATTTAACATTTAAAGTTTTACATACACCAGGACATACTATTGGAGGAACATGTTTATATTGTGAAGAAGAAAAAATGTTATTTTCAGGTGATACATTATTTAGAGGAACTTGGGGAAGAACAGACTTGCCAACATCAAGCTTTGAAAATATAATAAGTTCAATAACAAATAAATTAATGGTATTACCAGATGAAACAATAGTATACCCAGGACATGGAAGAAGTACAATGATTGAACTAGAAAAACCAATATATTTAGAATTGAAACCTCGTAAATTATAAAAATATTGATAGTTATTGAATAGTAAAATAAAATTTTATAGCAAGTAAAATGAATTTTACAAAATAAAAATAAGGATGGAAAATTATGAATGTAATTTTAGAAACTAATCAAAATAAAATGAGCTTAAAAAGAAAAATTATATATATAGTTGTGCTAACAATTTGTGCTATTGCTATATTAGTAGGGGCATATATACAGGTGTTTAAAACTAATGGAACAGCAGGGAACGACAAATATGTAGAGTTAACAGATGAGCAAAATATAAAGTTGGAAAATAATTTTTCAGAAATTTTTAAAAATAATATAAACATTAGTAGTGATTTTGATTTATCAAAGGTAGAGAAAATTAGTCCAAATGCAGATATAATCGCAAATGAATATATAAACACAGATAAAGAAGCTAATAAATATAATTTTAATATCACTGTACCATATATAAATATTAAATCACCTATTATACAAAAATATAATAATGAAATACAGTCAATTTTTAAACAAAAGGCATTAGATATTATTGAGTTGAATTATGATAATAATATTATTTATACAGTTGAATATACAGCATATATTAATAATAATATTTTGTCTCTAGTTATTCGTTCTACTTTAAAAGAAGATAATAGTGCTCAGAGAATTATAGTTCAAACTTATAATTATAATTTAGAGAAAAATAAAGTTGCAACTATTGATAATTTACTAGATATAAAAGGAATATCAAGCAATTATGCAGAAAGTAAAGTTAGGGAGAAGGTAAAGGCTTCTCAAGCGAAAGTTGAAGAGCTAAAAAAACTTGGATATAATATTTTTGATAGAGATTATAAAAGTGCTATATATAAAATGCAAAATGCAACAGAGTTTTTCTTGGGTGAAGATGGTTATTTATATTTGATTTATGCTTATGGTAATCAGAATTTTACAAGTGAAGTTGATATAATAGTTTTTTAATATGATTAATTATTACAATTAAAAAGAACTCTTTATAGAGTTCTTTTTTTGAAAATAAAAGGGGATGTTTTTATTTTTTAATCAGTTGTATCTTTTAACTGACTATGAACAAATTATACAAGAGAAATTTGTCCAAAATGTGAACTTAACATGAATATTAAGTAACAATTAAATTAAGGAGCTTCTTGTAAAATAACTGTAATTTCTTTTTCAGACCCATTTCTATTAATTGTTAATTTAAGTGCATCTCCAATCTTAAGAGAATTTTTAACAGCTTCTAAATCATCAAAAGTTTTAACAGTAGTATCATTAGCTTTTATAATAACATCTCCAACTTTCAATCCAGCTTTTTCAGCAGAAGAGAAGTCCTCGATAGCTTTTATATAAACACCTACAACTAGGTTATTTCTCTTAGCAGTTGCCTCATCTATATCTTGTGCAGAAATACCAATATAAGGTCTTAAAACTTTTTTATGCTCTATAAGGTCATTTATAACATTTAAAGTTGAATTTATAGGAATAGCAAATCCAATACCTTCAACACCTGTACCAGAAAGTTTTAAAGTATTAATTCCAATAACTTTACCTTCACTATTAACTAGAGCACCACCACTATTACCTGAATTAATTGCAGCGTTAGTTTGGATACAAGAATATACAGTGCCATCATTACTTGATACTTGTCTGTTAACAGCACTTATGATACCATCAGTAATACTATTTTCTAAACCTAAAGGATTTCCAACAGCCATAACGAACTCTCCGATTTTTACATTATCAGAATTAGCAAATTCTGCTGGTGTTAAATCCTGAGCATCAATTTTTATTACAGCTAAGTCAGTTTTAGAATCTTTACCAACTATTGTAGCATCATAAACTTTATCATCATTATACAATTTTACTTTAACACTTTTAGCTTCTGAAACATTGTAATAAGAATAAGATGAACTTGAAGAAGTATCTACAACATGATTATTAGTAACAATGTATCCATCTTTACTAATAATAATTCCAGATCCTGAAGCAGTTGCAGTAGAAGTAGAATTTCCGCCTCCAAATAAAGATAAAGAACTGGTTACATTAAATTCAATTTCTATTCCAACTATTGATGGTAATATTTTATTAGATGCATAAATAGAAGTATCAGAATAGTTAGATAAAGATATTTGTTCCACTGTTCCGTTATTGTTGCTATTACTAGATGTAGGAATTTGAACAGCTGAATTTGGGTTATTGAATAGCTTATTCTTTATAGCTGGTGTTCCAAAACATATTCCTATTATTAATGTAGAGCCTACAATACCACTAAAAAATGGCAATAATATACTTTTTGTAAAATTTATATGTGATTTTTTTGAAGTGTTGTCATTAAAATTACTGGTAGAAACTACTTCAAACTTTTTTTCTTCCATATGAATACCTCCTAAATTAAATAAGGAGTAAAACTCCTTCGATTTTTAAATTCATGTTAATATATATTTAACATAGTTTTATTTTTTCAAATATATGATACACCATTTCTGTGAAAAAAATGTGAAAGAAGTGTAACAAATTTATTTTTTATAGTAATAGTACAATATATTCTGTATTATAAAATTTAGCTTTGTAGTAATAAATCTAATATTTTAGGAAAAATTGTATGAGCATTTTGATTCCAATTATCAACTATCTTTTTGGCATTATCTCGAGAGCCAGCAAATGTACTTACTTCAAAGATAGTTTCATTATTTTCTATAATTTTGCATTTTATTGTATAGTCTGTTTCATTTTTTGGAATATACTCAGCTACAACAGAAGATTCTTCAGCCATAGTTATTAATTTTTCTTTATATGAATTGTCTGCTTTTAGCTTTACAATTCCTGGTAGTAAATCTTTTGTAAGAGATAATGCGTTTTTTCCTTCAGTTGTTATTTTAAAAACTGTTTCTGTATCTTTTGTATATGAAGCAACTAATTTAGTTTCTACTAAATCATTGAATATTTGTCCAAAATAGAAATAATTTAATTCATTTATTGAAGTGATAATATTAAATAAATTACCTTCTGTAATGTCTGCATTTATTTTATTTAGCATGTATAATATTAAAACTTTATTTTCAGCTAGTGTATTACTATCTAAATCTGACATATGCATACCTCCTTATCGTTTTTTTAGATTATACCACAAATATGGCAAAAGTAAAGAGGGAACAAGTCCCCCTAAAATTAATATTATAAATTACTATTTATTATCTTTCATCACTTCTTTGATAGCACCTAAACTACTTAAAGCATTAGTTGCTTCAAAAGGAATAAAGATTTTATTAGCATTACCTTTAGCAACTTCTTGTAAAGCTTCTAAAGATTTTAATTGAACTAATCTTTCATCTGGGTCAGCATTCTTCATTGCTTCATAAACCATAGAAACTTCTTTAGCCTTAGCTTCAGCAACTTCTTTAATAGCTTGAGCCTCACCGGCAGCTCTTCTTACAGCAGCTTCTTTATCAGCTTCTGCTTCTAAAATAGCAGCCTCTTTTTTACCTTCTGCAATAGTAATAGCAGATTGTCTTTGAGCTTCAGCTTCTAGAATTAAAGCTCTTTTATTTCTTTCTGCATTCATTTGTTTTTCCATTGCATCTCTAATATCAGCAGGTGGGTTAATGTCTTTAATTTCAACTCTATCAATTTTACATCCCCATCTATCAGTTGCTTCATCTAATATAACTCTTAATTGTTGGTTAATAGCATCTCTTGAACTGAAAGTTTCATCTAAGTCCATCTTACCAACGATATCACGAATAGTAGTGATAGCAAGATATTCAATACCTTTCTTTAAACTTTGAATTTCATAAACAGCTTTAGCTGGATCTGTTATTTGATAGAAAACAACAGTATCTATAGTAATTGTAACATTATCTTTAGTAATAACTCCTTGAGGTGGGATATCCATAGTTTGTTGTTTTAAACTAACAACACTTCTTACATGATCCATAAAAGGAACTATAATTGTAAGACCTGCATCAGCAACTTTATGGAATTTACCTAATCTTTCGATTATATAAACCTCAGCTTGTTTAACGACTTTAATTGATTTAAATGCGATAATTAGCACTATGATTAGAACTATAATTAAAAACCACATTTTAAAAAACCTCCTTTAATACATATGTATCTATATTAATAATAAAATATTAATAACTATAAAATTATTTTGTAGAAGTAACTGCTAAAGGCTTTACATAAGCTTTAACACCTTCTATTTTAACGATTTCAACTTCAGCACCCTTTTCAATAGTAATATTCTCATCACAAAGAGCAGACCAAGTTTCACCATTAACTTTTATTAAACCTTTTCCATCTGTAGTATTTATCTCTTCTATCACTATGGCTTTTTTGCCATTTAGTGTATATACATTTGTTGGAACAACTTTTTTAGTATCAAATTTATTTACAAATGGTCTAGTAGCGAAAATAAGAATAGTTGAAGCTATTACAAATACTGCTGTTTGAAATTCGACTGATGGAATAAATAAACTTACAACCATAGATATTAGACTACCAATAGATAACCAAAATACTAAAAAACCTGTTGTAGCAATTTCAATAATTAAAAATACTCCTGCTAAAATTAACCAAATTTGCCACATAATTACACCTCCTAGAAATACAATATAATTATACTATAAAAATTGAAAAAATTAAATAGATTTATTAAAAATTATTGTAAAAAAGGTGAAATAATGATAAAATTTTAAAAAATCAATTAATTTTTCAGGTAGTGATAATCGCAGACATCTAGAATAAAGCTAAAATTATATGCAAACAAAAAAATTACAATAGAGGAGATGGCAAAATGGAAATAAGCAAAAAAATAGAAAATGCTGTAGGACAAGAAAACATATTATATAATGAGAATATGAGTAAACATACAACCTTCAAAACAGGAGGACCAGCAGAAATATTTGTAAAGATAGACAGTATTGAAAAACTAAAAGAAGTATTACAAATAGCAAGGGAGAAGCAAAAAGAAATACACATATTGGGAAATGGAAGCAACTTATTAGTACATGATAGAGGAATAAAAGGGATTGTAATAAAGATAGATATAAAAGGGATTGAAACAAAAGAGAACAAAGAAAAAGTAACAGTAACATTAGGGTCAGGAGAGAAATTAGCATTAATAGGGCAAAAACTAATGCAAGAAGGAATTGCAGGATTTGAGGAATTATCAGGAATACCAGGAACTATAGGCGGAGCTGTGCGAATGAATGCAGGAGCACATGGAAAAGAGATAAAAGACATAATTAAAAAAGTAAAAGTAGTAGATTATGATGGAAAAGAAAATGAACTAACAAAAGAAGAAATGCAATTAGAATATAGAAGTAGCATATTTGTTAAGGAAAAATACATAATTTATGAAGTAGAAATAGAACTAGAAAAAGGAAACAAAGAAGAAATAAAAAACAAAATGGAAGAATATACAAAATGGAGAAAAGAACATCAGCCACTAGAATATCCGAATGCAGGAAGTACATTCAAAAGAGGAAATGACTTTATAACAGCAAAACTAATAGATGAATGTGAGCTAAAAGGATATAAAATAGGTGGAGCACAAATTTCTACAAAACATGCAGGATTTGTAGTAAATGCAGAGCAAGCAACAACAGAAGACATATTAAATCTAATACAATATACAAAAGAACAAGTATACAAAAAATTCAACAAGAAAATTGAATTAGAAATAGAAATATGGTAATATGTAAAACAAAAAAGAAAAAATAATTAATAAAATAGAAGATAAAAAAGATAGGAAGGATTAAAGTAATGAAAGGTTTTTTTGAATGGTTTAAATCAAGTGCAAAAATGAAAAGATGGATGTTAGTAATATTAATAGGTGTAGTATTAATATGTTATTCAATAGCACAAATATTGGTATATGAAACAGTAGAAGCAACAGCGCTAGGAATAGGAAAGATAATAGTAACATTTGTAGCAGGATTCTTAGTATTAGTATCAGGAATAGTGTTTTTAAATAAAAGAACATTAGAGCTATTTGTAGAAGCAACAGATGAAAGAATGGAAAACAAAAAGAATGTAAATGTAAAATCACTAATATTTAACAAGACAATATATGAAAAGGGACCAAATGTAGTAGTAATAGGTGGAGGAACAGGATTAAATACTGTATTATCGGGGCTAAAAAACTACACAAGCAATATAACAGCAATAGTAACAGTATCAGATTATGGAGAAGAAATAACAAATTCAAGAAAAGAGTTAGGAACATTACCAATAGATGATATAAAAGATAGTATGGTTGCATTAGAAAATAAAAAAGGAGACATGAAAAAGATATTAAACCATCAATTTCAAACAGGAAAACTAAGGGGATTATCATTTGCAGATGTATTCTTTTTAGGAATGAAAGAAATCAATAATGACTTTTCAGAAGCAGTAGTAAAAAGCAATGAAGTATTAAATATAGTAGGACGAGTATTACCAGTAACATTAGAAGAAATAAGAATTTCAGCAGAGCTTAATAATGGATATATAGTAAACGAAAAATCAAGAATACCTGAAGTAGTATCAGACAAAATAACACAAATAAATAGAGTATATATATCACCAACGAACTGTAGACCAGCACCAGGAGTATTAGAAGCCATAAGAGATGCAGACAGTATAATAATAGGACCAGGAAGTTTATACACAAATGTAATACCAAACTTATTAGTAAGTGGTGTAGCAAAAGCAGTAAAAGAAAGTAAAGCAATAAAAATATATGTAAATAATATAATGACAGAACAAGGACAAACAGATGATTATTCAGTATCAGACCATATTAATGCAATAATAGACCATTGTGGAGAAGGAATAATAGATTACTGTATATATGATACTGGAGAAGTAATACCAGAATATATAAAAAGGTATAATAGAGAAGGCTCATTCTTAGTAGAACAAGATATAGATAATGTAAAAGGAAGAAAAGTTAAATTTATACAAAAAAATATATCAGCAATATCAGATGGAAAAATAAGACATGATGCCAACCTAGTAGCAAGTTCTGTAATAGAATTAATATGTAATGACTTAAAATACCAAGACAAACAAAATGACCCACAATATGTAATGTTAAATACAAAATTACAATCAGACAAAAGAATTGAAAAAATGAAAAAGAAACAAAGAAGAGCAGAAAAGAGAAAAGGTAGATATTCAATAGATACTAAAGAAAAGAGAACAAGCAAATTCAGCAATAAATATAGTGAGAGAATAAAATCTATAAAAGAATCTGACCCAAGAATAAGAGCAAAAAAATTACAAGCAGATAGAATGAAACGCAGAAGTAGGAATAGAGGAAGAAACTAAGAGATAATAATAAGGGGAGAAAATAATGGTATTTACAAAAGAAAATCTAAATTTAGAAAATGGACTAAAAAGAGAATGGATAATATCAAATGGAATAGGTGGATATGCATCATCAACAATAATAGGTATAAATACAAGAAAGTATCATGGACTATTAATAGCACCAACAGCACCACCTGCTGGAAGACAACTAGTGCTATCAAAAATAGATGAAATGATAGAAATAGATGGAGAACAACATATTTTATATTCAAATATGAATAAGGATTATATATCAAAAGGATATAAATACTTAGAAAGTTTCCAAAAAGAGTATATGCCAATATTTACATACAAAGTTGGAGATATAGAGATTGAAAAAACAATATGTTTAGAATACAAAAAAAATACATTAGCAATAAACTACAAAATAAGGAACAAAAATCATGATACAAAACTAACATTAGCACCATTACTAAATTTTAGAAATTACCATTATACAATGACAAACCATAATTTTAAAATCAATCAAGTTTATAAAAATGAAAAACTTGAAGTGATTTTAGATGATAATATATTAAATAAGATATATATAAAGGTAACAGATGCAAAATATATAAAGCATGAAAACAACGGTTATAAAAACATGTTTTACTTAGAAGAAGAAAGTAGAGGATTTGTTTCTGAAGAAAACCATGCGATACCAGGAATATTTGAAGTAAAAGTAGAGCCAAATCAAGAAAAAGAAATATCAGTTATATGTTCATTAGAAGAAAATATAGATGAAATAACTGCAAAAAAGATAATACAAAAAGAAACAAAAAGATTAGTTAAATTAGTTAAAGATTCTTTATTAATAGAAAACAAAAAAACAAAAGTAAATGAAGAAGACTTTAAAAAGCAAATGATAATAGCATCAGACAATTTTATAACATATAGACCTTCGTTTAAAACACATACAATATTAGCAGGATACCCTTGGTTTTTAGACTGGTCAAGAGATACATTAATATCATTTGAAGGATTATTATTAATACCAAAAAGATTTAAAATTGCAAAAGAAGTATTATTAACATGTGTAAAAGATATAAAATGTGGTCTAATTCCAAATGGATACTCAGATTATGATAATACACCATTATATAATAGTGCAGATGCATCATTATTATTATTTGAACAAGTACAAAAATACATTGAATATACAGATGATTTTAAATTTATAAAAGACAAGATATATAAGAAATTAAAATCAATAATAGATAACTATTCAAAAGGAATAGATTTAGATGATAATAATATATATTTAGATATTGATGGACTAATAGTTGCAGGAAAAGACAATACACAAAACACATGGATGGATGCTAAATATGATGGAAAAGCTGTTACCCCTAGAAATGGAAAAGCCGTAGAAATAAATGCATTATGGTATAATGCATTGAAAATAATATCTAAACTTGCAGTAAAATTTGGAGAAAAAGAAGCTTCAAAAGAATATGAATATTTGGCACAAGAATGTAGAAAATCCTTCAACCAAAGATTTTATAATAAAAGTAAAAAGTGCTTATATGATGTTTTAGGAGATGATAAAATCAGGCCAAACCAATTATTTGCATTAAGCTTAACATATCCAGTATTAGACCCTCAATCAAAAGAAGCAAAAAATGTTATAAATGTTGTAGAAAAGAAATTATTAACACCATATGGGCTAAAAACTTTAGCTAAAGGAGAGCCAAATTATGTGGAAATATATGATGGAGATGGGTACAAGAGAGATACAAGTTATCATCAAGGAATTACTTGGGTATGGCTGTTAGGATTATATTATAATAGTTTGAAAAATATATTATCAACTGAAAAAGATAAGCAAGAGAAAGAAAATATAAAATTAAAAATTGATACATTTAAAAAGAAAACTGAAGAAACATTTAAAAAAGAAATATATGAAAATGCATGTATATGTGGTATTGCAGAATTATATGATTCAGTAAAACCATATAAAGCAGGAGGAACAATCAATCAAGCTTGGAGTGTAGCAGAAGTATTTAGAATAATACAATAAGAAGGAAAAAGAAGGATGAGAATTTTAGGAATAGACCCAGGGTTTGCGATAACAGGGTATAGTATAATAGATTACATAGGAAATAAATTTTCACTGATAACATCAGGTGCAATAACAACAGAAGCAGGAGTATCATTTCCACTACGATTAGAAAAAATGTATAGAGATTTAGATGAAATAATAAAAACATACAAACCTGATGCAATGTCAATAGAAGAATTATTTTTTAACAACAATGCAAAAACTGCAATAAATGTAGCTCAAGCAAGGGGAGTAATTTTAGTAGTTGCAAGAATGAATGGGATAGCTACATACGAATATACGCCTTTACAAGTAAAGCAAGCAGTTGTAGGATATGGTAGAGCAGATAAAATGCAAGTACAAAGAATGGTAAAAATGATATTAAATACTGATAAATTGCCTAAATTAGATGATATAACAGATAGCATGGCAATAGGAATATGCCACGCACATTCTGCAAAATTTGCAGAGAAATTATAGAAGATGTCATAATACAATTATAAAGTATATAAAATAAAAAAATTAAGGGAAAAATAATGGTAAGCATAGTAGAATTAGAAAAAAAATTAAATGAACAAAAGATAGAAAGTATGTATTTATTCTGGGGAGAAGAAAAATACATACTTGATAATTGTGTAAAGAAAATAATAAAATTATTTGGAGAAATGGTTAAAGGAATTAATTATATACAAATAGATGAAAGCAATTTACAAGAAATAATATCAGACATTGAAACACCTGCATTTGGATATGATAAAAAATTAATAATAGCAAAAAATACAGGACTTTTTAAAAAAGAAGGAAGAAAGAAAAGTATTGAAATTGAAAAATTAAAAGAAAAGTTAGAAACATATATAAATGATAATATAGAAGAACTAAAAGAAAGTGTTGTTTTAATTTTTATAGAAGAAGAGGCAGACAAAGGAAAACTACTAGATTTAATTGATAAAAATGGAATAACATGTAAATTTGATGAACAAAAACCAATAGAATTGCAAAAAAGGTTAAAGGCTATTTGCGATATGTATAAAGTAAATATTGATAGCAGTACTTTACAATATTTTATAGAATGTTGCGGAACTAATATGCAAATATTAATTAATGAAATTAGAAAGTTAATAGAATATGTTGGAAGTGGTGAAACAATTAATAAAGAACATATTGATAAACTTTCTATTAGACAAATTGAAAGTATAATATTTGATTTGACAGATAATTTAGGGCAAAAGAATGTATCAAAGGCATTAGAAGTTTTGCATAATTTAATTTATACAAAAGAGCCTATTCAAAAGATATTGATTACTCTATATAATCATTTTAAAAAGTTATATATTGTTAAAGTATGTGTTAAATATAATAAAGATATAGTTTCAAGTTTGAATTTAAAACCTAATCAAACATTTTTAGTTGGTAAGTATAAGAATCAATCACGACTTTTTACAGAGGAAAATCTTGAAATAATTATTAATGAATTAATCGACTTGGATTATAAATATAAGATTGGATTGATTGATATAGATATTGGTTTAGAAGCAATATTATGTGCATATGTTTAAAGTTATTTCTTTTTTGAAAATAACTTTTTAAAATATTGCTATCATTTAATGTTAAAAGTGCAGAAAAGTACTTTACTACAAAAAATTTTATATCGAGAAATATTATCGTAATTGTATAGATTTTTTTAGAAAAATAGATTATAATATTATAAATATACAAAAATCAAAGTATGCAAAAAAAGAGACTATTACTATAAAATAGGAGAGTGATAACAAATGACTTATGAATTTGCTAAATATCCTGATGGTACAAGAGGTGTATTTTCTAACATCGGTAAAAAGGAAAATGGTGAAGAGTATATTTGCATTACTTTTGAAAGACCTATGGATTATGGATTTGATACTTATGTGATTGAACTTCCAAGTTACAAGGTTGTTTTAGAAGATGGAAATTATTCAGATGAGGAAAAGAAAACATTTTTTGAAATTGTTAAAAATGGTTCATCTTTCTTTTTCAAATATGCACGATTAGGAGGACTAGAAATTGCCTAATATTTTTGAATTAAAACGGATATAAAATATATTTTTGGACAAATGAAAATGATGAACCTATACATGTTCATATTTCAAAAGGAAAGCCAAAAGAAAATTCAACTAAAGTTTGGATAACTCAATCAGGAGGATGTGTTCTTTGTCATAACAAAGGCAAAATTCCTGAAAAAGAATTAAGTATTATTTGTGAAGATATTTCTTTGCATTATTTTCAAATTGTTGAAAAGTGGAAAGCTATTCATGCAGGTAATATTAAGTTTTATTGTTAAAAGATTTTAAGAGTATAAAATTCAGTTAATATAATTTACAATTTTAAAAACAAATTAAATATATAGAAGAGAAGCTTTAGGCTTCTTTTTATGTTTTAATTTTAATTAAAATCAAAAAAATATATTGTAAAAAATTGTTGACAAGCAAGAAAATATAATATAAAATACAAACAATAGTTCTATAAAATTATAATAAATGAAGAAATATAAGTAGTAATAGACGTCATAAGAACTAAAATTTATTAGAAAAGGATGTGTGTTCTATGAACGAAAAAAAGAATGAAATTATTTTATTTGAAAACCAAGGGGTAAAGTTAGAGGTGAATTTAAAAGATGAAACGGTGTGGCTTAATTTAGAACAAATGGCTGAATTATTTAAGAGAGATAAATCGGTTATTTCAAGACACATAAAGAATGTATTGATAGAAGAATTAAAAGATGAACAGGTTGTTGCAAAATTTGCAACAACCACGAAACATGGTGCTATTGAAGGAAAGACGCAAACTCATATGGTAGATTATTACAATCTTGATATGATTATTTCTATTGGATATCGTGTAAAATCGGCACAAGGTGTTACTTTTAGAAAATGGGCAAACAAAATACTAAAAGATTATATGTTAAAAGGTTATGCAATAAACCAAAAAAGGTTAGAATATTTAGAAAAAACTATACAACTAATTGATATAGCAAATAGAATAGATGAAAGATTAGAAGGAAATGATGCAAAAGAAATATTAAAAGTAATTGGAGATTATTCAAAAGCACTCAATTTACTTGATGATTATGACCATAGAACTTTAAAGAAAATAGAAGGAAATATAGATGAGAGAAAAATACAATATAGTGAATGTATAGAAGTAATAAATAAGTTGAGATTTAACGAAGAAAGTTCACTATTTGCAGTAGAAAGAGATAAAGGATTAGAGTCAATAATAGGAAATATTTATCAAAGTTTTGGAGGACAAGACATTTACAAAAGTATAGAAGAAAAAGGAGCAAATTTCTTATATCTAATAGTAAAAAATAATGTATTTGCAGATGGAAACAAAAGAATTGCAGCAACATTATTCATATGCTTTTTAAATTTTTATGGTATTCTATACAAAAATGGAAAACAAACAATAGATAATAATACTTTAGCCGCATTAACTTTATTAATAGCAGAATCAAATCCAAAAGAAAAAGAAATACTAATAGATTTAGTAATGAATTTTTTAAATAGTGACTAATATAATTTCCAATTTGCTACTTATAAATTTAAAAATATATTAATATAAAAATAAGTCTTTGACTTCTTTTTATGCTACCATTTTAACAAGAATACAAAAATAATAGAATAGCCAATATGGAAAAGTATTGATTTTTGAGAGTGTGTATAGTAAAATATAGGAAAAATAAAGTAATAGGAGGAGCATGACACAAAGTCATACTAAAAATATGGAAATAGAAGAAACAAAAAAAGCAATAGAAGCAATACTATTTGCAGCAGGAAGAATAGTCACAGAAGAAGAACTGATGATGGTATTAGAAAAATCAAAAGAAGATATAAAATTAATAATCCAAACTATGCAAGAAGAATACCAAAAAAGAGGAATAGAAATAATAAAAATTGACAATGGATACCAGCTATGCACAAAAAAAGCATATTATGAATATATATATCCAATAATAGACAAGAGAAACAAACCGAAACTATCAGGAGCATCATTAGAAGTGTTAGCAATAATAGCATATAATGAAGAAACCACAAGAGCTGATATAGAAGCAATAAGAGGGGTAAACAGTGATGCATCAATATATAAATTGCTAGAATATGGACTAATAGAAGAAGCAGGAAAATTAGACTTACCAGGAAGACCAATATCATATAAAACAACAAAAGAGTTTTTAAGGCTATTTGGATATGAAAATCTAGAGAATCTACCAGAATTACCAAGATACAGAATGGATGAAAATAGACAAATAGTTATAGATGACATAGTAAAAAAAGAAGAAGATAAAAATAATGAAGATAATTTAATAGAAGAAAATACACATAAAGTTGAAGAAGAGGGGAAAGAAGAATAATGAGTGAAGATAAAAATTTTGTAAAAGAAATAACAAACATAGATGATGACTTTGCAAAATGGTATACAGACATAGTATTAAAGGCAGACTTAGCAGACTATACAGATACAAAAGGATGTATAGCAATAAAACCATATGGATATGCAATTTGGGAAAATATACAAAACTATTTAGACAAAAAATTCAAAGAAATAGGAGTGAAAAATGCATATTTTCCAGTATTAATACCAGAAAGTTTATTAGAAAAGGAAAAGGAACATGTAGAAGGATTTGCACCAGAGGTAGCATGGATAACAGAAGCAGGAGGACAAAAATTAGAAGAAAGATATTGCATAAGACCAACATCAGAAACAATAATATCAACATTATACTCAAGATGGTTAAAATCTTGGAGAGACTTACCATTTGTATATAATCAATGGTGTAATGTATTAAGATGGGAAAAAGAAACAAGACCATTTTTAAGGTCAAGAGAATTCTTATGGCAAGAAGGACATACAATACATGAAACAGAGGCAGAAGCAAAAGAATTAACATTACAAATATTAGAAATATATGCAGATGCAATAGAAAATTTATTAGCAATACCAGTAATAAAAGGAAGAAAAACAAAAAGTGAACAATTTGCAGGGGCAGATGCTACATATACAGTAGAGACAATGATGTATGATGGAAGAGCATTACAATCAGGAACATCACATTATTTTGGTCAAAACTTTACAAAACCATTTGAAATAAAATTTCAAAATAGGGAAGGAAAAGAGGAATATGCATACCAAACATCATGGGGGGTATCAACAAGATTAATTGGTGGAATAATAATGGCACATGGAGATGATAGAGGATTAAAATTGCCACCAAAGGTAGCACCAACACAAGTAGTAATAGTACCAGTAGCAATGCATAAAGAAGGAGTAAAAGAAAAAGCAACAGAAATATATGAAGAACTAAAGAAAAAATACAGAACAGACATAGATTTAAGAGAGCAATTTTCACCAGGATATAAATTTAGTGACTGGGAAATGAGAGGTATACCACTAAGAATAGAAATAGGACCACGAGATATAGAAAACGGACAATGCATACTAGTAAGAAGAGATACGGCAGAAAAAGTGACAGTTAAACTAGAAGAATTAGATAACACAATAGAAAAAACATTAGAAGAAATACAAAAAAATATGTATGAAGTTTGTAAAAACAGAATGAATGAAAAAACAACAACAGCAGTAACATTAGATGAATTTGTACAAAGCATGACAAAGCATCAAGGATTTATAAAAGCAATGTGGTGTGGTGAAGAAGTATGTGAAGATAAAATAAGAGAATTAACAGGAGCTAAATCTAGATGTATACCATATACTCAAGAAAAAATATCAGATAAATGTGTATGTTGTGGAAAACCAGCAAATAAGATGGTTATATGGGCAAGACAATATTAATATTAGTTTTGAATTTAACGAATTAGAAAGAAGAGTGGTAATTCTCACTCTTCTTTCTAATTACTTTTATATAAAATAAATCTATAACATAATCATATTATGAGTATAATCTAAATTAGCCCAAGAATCAAAGTCATAACCTAAAGTATAAATATCAGTTGCCCATTTATCTTTATCAAGCATAATTTGAAGATTTCTATTTTTATTAGTATCTTCAAATTTTTTAACAGAAGTTATAACACTAAGTCTAGAATTAGCCTTAGAAATCTTAGATACTAAATTACGACCATTTTCATTAAATCCAAGTACACGAACATAAGGTGTTGTAGTTTTTGCAATTTCCATATCCTCTTTTGTAATTCCAAGCATTGCATAAAGGAAAGTTCTTTGAAGGCGAGTTCTAGTATAGCGTTTTGAGTTAAGTATATTTAGTAATTCTATAACACTATTGCAAGAGCTAGCAGCTTGCTTAATAGCATATTCTAATCCTTCAGAGACATCAGGTAAATTAGCAAGTTCACTAACAGACATTTTTCTAAGAGAATATAAAATTTCTTTATCATAATAAGTTATATCTTTAATGATATGACCTCTTTTGTATTCTTCAAATAAAACAGGATAAGAAGATGCTGGTAAAAGTCTTTTGAATTCAAGAGAATCCATTTTATCAGCAGAAATCATATTTCTGATAGCAGAAGCACTTGCAATACCTTTTGAAACTGATAAATCATTATGGTCAGAACCAAATCTAGTTATACATACAGGTCTTATATTACTTTTTGATTTTCTTAAAGCTTTTAAATATTCAATAGCTAAAATGTTATTAGGCATGCTTAAAACATTTGCAAACCTACGAACATCATTTATGTACATCATTAATGCATTTTCTCTAGCTTTAGGAAAAGATAATCCCTTTGAAAGTTCATGAGCCAAAAGATTTTTATATTCTTGAGGTTCAGCACATAGTATCTCAGCAGCTTTATCCAAAGCATTGATATCTTCAGTTTCTGCTCCAAAAGAAACTGCATCAACAATTTTAAGAGAATTTAAGATTTTTATAGCACCTTCTGCAAAATTTTCTGCACTAGATATTGCATAGATTGTAGGAAGTTCTATAACTAAATCTACTCCATTTTTTAAAGCCATTTCAGCTTTAGCCCATTTGTTTACGACAGAAACTTCTCCACGTTGAGTGAAATTACCTCCCATTACAGCGATTGTATAATCAGCGTTAAAAGTTTTTTTAGATTGCATTAAGTGATATAAGTGACCATTATGAAATGGATTATATTCTGCAATTATTCCAAGCACTTTACTCATAAAAAAAATCATTCCTTCCTTAGTATATATATTAAAAGTTTTCTTTCGATTGATAATATATTTTTTGTATGTTATAATCTTATCATAAAAAAAAATAAAAAACAACATATTTATTATAATAAAACAACATAATTAAAAAAGTGAGGAAAAAACAATGGAAAAAGTCATAATATACACTGATGGAGCATGCTCAGGTAATCCTGGTCCAGGAGGATGGGGTACTATATTAATGTATAAAGATACAAAAAAAGAAATATCTGGTGGAGAAAAAAATACAACAAATAATATAATGGAGTTGACAGCAGTAATAGAAGGATTGAAAAAATTAAAATTTCCATGCAAAGTAGAAATTTATAGTGATAGTGCATATGTAGTAAATGCATTTGAGCAAAAATGGATATACGGTTGGATGAAGAAAAATTGGAAGAATTCATCAGGAGAAGGAGTTAAGAATAAGGAGTTATGGCAAGAATTATATAATTTAACACAAATACATGAAGTTAAATTTATAAAAGTAAAAGGTCATAGTGATAATGTATATAATAATAGGTGTGATGAGCTTGCTAGAGGAGAAATACAAAAATAAATATTTACATAAAAATCAAGTAAATAACTTAAATATTTACTTGATTTTTAATTATAAGAACTAGGGATTTATATAATTCATACTTTTTCTAATTTTTACAAAATATTACATAAATATGACATTTTTGTTACATTTTTTCCAAAGTATTGAAAGTAAACAAGTAATTTTATATAATAAAAACAGGAGGATAGAGACATATGGAAACTTTTGCTAGTTACATTTTAGATGAAAATAAAAGTATAGAAGAAAAGATGGAAATAATGTGCTATTTAGAAAAAAAATTAAGAAATGACCCAGACAAGCGCATATTTTTTGATAAATCAATAATATTTAAAACAGCTCTAACACAAATATTCATTGAAACAATGAACATAGATGTAGATGAAAATTTAGTATTAACAGCAATGCTATTATGTAATTGCAAAAAAGGTTCAGAACCACAGAATATAGGAATAGTAAGAACATATGCAAAAACGGGAGCAGAATATTTAGAAAGGCTAGGATTTGACAAAAGATTTTGCAAAATATGTGAAGAATTAAATAGATATAGTGGAAGTAGTCCTAGAGAAAAAGAAGGAGACATATTAGAACTGATAGACCAATTTGGTGGAATGTTATTAGATAGAGAAGATAGACGAGGATATGCACCACTAGATGCACTAATACAACTAGAAAGAGTAAATCTAAAAGATGTAGATAATATATATAAAGAAGAGTTCAGAAGATTTGTTGAAAAGATGGAAGATATAAATATAATAATTCCAGAAAATAATATGGAACTAAATGGTTTAAGAGCACTAACAAGAAAAGTAAATAAATGATGGAGATGATATAAAATGAATGGAATAGGAGATGCACGTTTAGCAAGAAATTTAGAATATTTACAAAGTATGATGCCAACAGCAAAAGCTATAATAACAACAACCAAAGAAATTGATAGAAATGGTATGGATAAAGTAGATAGAAGAATGTTCTCTAAAGGAACAATAGAAAAATACACACAACAAACAAAAGATAGAGAAAATGAAGAAGAAATGGAGATTGGATAATGTACGAAATATTTGCAGATTTACATGTACATATAGGAAGAACAGAAAGTGGAAAGCCAGTCAAAATAACAGCAGCAAGAAGTCTAAACTTTGCAAACATAGCAAAAGAATGTGTAGAAAGAAAAGGAATAAATTTAGTTGGAATAATAGATTGTGCATCACCATATGTAATAGAAGACATAGAAAAATTTCTAGAGACAGGAGATGCATATGAGTTAGAAGATGGAGGAGTAATATACAAAGATAAAGTATGTATATTATTAGGAAGTGAAGTAGAAACATCTGAAAAGGGTAGAAATGGAAAATGTGGAAGTGCGCATAATATATGCTTTTTTCCACATTTAACAGATATAAAAGCATTCTCAAAAGAGATGGGTACACACATAAAAAACATAACATTAAGTACACAAAGGTCAAATGTATCAGGATATGAATTAATAGACATAGTAGAAAAATATAATGGAATATTAATACCTGCACATTGTTTTACACCACATAAAAGTTATTATGGAAATTGTACTGACAGATTACAAAATATATTTCAAGAAAAATATGAAAAAATACCAGCAATTGAATTAGGATTAAGTTCAGATACATTTTTAGCAGATACAATATCAGAATTAGAGACAAAAACATTTTTAACAAACTCAGATGCACATTCATTGCCAAAAATAGCAAGAGAGTATAATAAGATACTAGTAGAAGATATAAATTTTAAAGAATTTGTAAAAGCACTAAAAAATGAAGGAGGAAGAAAAGTAATAGCTAATTATGGTTTAGACCCAAAATTGGGAAAATATCATAGAAGCTATTGTGAAGACTGTGAGAAAACAATAGAAATAGAAGAAATTGCAACGAATTGTCCAATTTGTGGCGGAAGTAATATAACCTTTGGTGTTTTTGACAGAATACAATTAATAAAGGACAGAATAGAAACAAAAAGCCCAAAAGATAGACCAGAATATATATATCAAGTACCATTAAACTTTATACCAGGAGTTGGTGGAAAAACAATAGAAAAATTGCTAAATACTTTTGGAACGGAAATGACAATATTGCATAAACTGTCAAAAGATGACATAGAAGCTATAGTTGGAGAAAAGATTGCAGAAAATATAGAAAAAGCAAGAAAAGGAAACATGATAGTACATTCAGGCGGAGGCGGAGTGTACGGAAAAATTGAATAAAAAAGTAATAAAGAAACAACTTATCGAATACACATTATGTAGTTAACAAAAAAGATAAGGAGTTTTTTTATATGAACTTAAAACGACATAAGAATAAAAGACAAGCAAAAAGTAAAAACATACATATATTAGAAGAATATATTAAAAATAATATAAAAGAATATATAATAATTATAATAATTTTTCTATTAGGATTATTCCTAGGGGTAATGTTTATAAATAATGTAGGGGAGTCACAGAAACAAGAAATAACAGGATATGTAAACACATATTTAGAAGCTTTTAAACAAAAAGAGATAGATTACCCAGTACAATTAAAAAACAATATAAGAGAGAATATAATATTAGTAATAACTATGTGGTTTGCAGGAAGTACAGTAATAGGAATACCAATAGTATTAGGAATAATAGCTTTTAGGGGATTTTGCTTAGGGTATGCTGTTGCATCATTTACATATGTATTAGGACTCACAAAAGGAATTACATTCAGTCTAGTTGCTTTAGTGCTACAAAACATAATATTTATTCCAGCAATTATATCATTGGGAGTAAGTTGTTTAAAATTGTATCAATCAATTTTAAAAGATAAAAGAAGAGAGAATGTAAAGATAGAAATAATAAGACATACAATATTTTCAGTAATTATGTTAATATGTATAATGATATCAGCAATATTAGAAGCAGAAGTATCGACAAGAATATTGAAGGCAATAGTGAAATATATATAAAAAGGCATGATTATATTTTATATAAAGTATTGCAACAATAATATTCTGTAAATTACAAAAAAAATAAAAAATTATGTAAAATCTATTTACTTTTATAAAAAATTTTGATATAACTATAAGAAATTTACGTAAGTAATATAAATAATAGATGGGGGAAGAAAATGGAAAAACAATTAAAGTTATTTTTCGACTTTTTAGAGAACGAAAAAAAAGCATCAATTAACACATTACAATCATATAGAAGGGACATAAAACAATATGAAACATATTTAAGCACACAAGTAAAAACATATAATAAAGTCACAAATGAAGATATAAAAGAATATGTTAAGTATTTACAAAAAATTGGAAAGAAACCATCTACTATATCAAGAAGCATAGCATCAATAAGAGCATTTTACCAATTTGAAACCAAAAATAGTAAGATAAAAATAGATCCAACAGAAGGAGTACAATCTCCAAAAATAGAAAAAAGAGTACCAAGTGTATTAACATCAAACGAAGTAGAATTACTATTAAATCAGCCACAGGGAAAAGACTTAAAAAGTATAAGAGACAAAGCGATGCTAGAATTTGCATATGCTACAGGAATGAGAGTAACAGAAATAATATCATTAGATATTGATGATGTTAACTTAAAAGAAGGGTATGTAGTATGTGAAAATGGCAATAAAAAGAGAGTAATACCAATAGGGAATTTATCTTTAGAAGCACTAAAAGATTATATAGAAAGTGCAAGAAATATATTAATAAAAAGTGATAAAAACAAAGCATTATTTGTTAATATAAATGGAAAAAGATTAACAAGACAAGGATTTTGGAAAATCATAAAATACTATAAAGAACAAGCACATATATCAAAAGACATAACACCACATGTTCTAAGACATTCATTTGCAACACATCTATTACAAAATGGAGCAGATTTAAAATCAATACAAACAATGTTAGGTCATTCAGATATATTATCAACACAAATATATATGCAATTCCAAGATGATAGTATAAAAGACATATACAGAAAAGCACATCCAAGAGCATAAATATGTAAATATAATTAAGTATATTAGATTATTAGCAATAAAATTAATACATCTAATATACTTTTTTAATTATTTATAGAAAAGTTACTCTAATGTAGAACTAAAAAATAATTATTTTTAAAGAATTTATAACATATGTTTAAAGATTACAAAATAAAAATATAAAATTTTACTATTGCCTTGAAACTAATTAATGTAGCTGATATAATATAAAAGAAAATAATAGAAGTTAATATATTGAAGAAAGGCGGAGTTATAGTTGGCAGGAAAGAAACATAGAAGAATAAACATAATAAAATTGCTATTAGCAGTAATATTACTTGCAATACTATTAACTGTTATGAGAAAAATAGTACTAAAAATTAGTTATCCAGAGAAATATAAATATTATGTTGAAAAATATGCAGAAGAATATGAAATAGAAAAAGAATTAATTTATGCAATAATCAAGGCTGAAAGTAACTTTAGAGAAAAAATAGTATCTCCAAAAGAAGCAATAGGATTAATGCAGTTATTGGAAAGTACAGCAAATGACTTGGCAAAAGATATGAATATAGAAGTCACTAAAGAAATACTATTAAATCCAGAAATCAATATAAATTTAGGAACTAAATACATATCATCACTAATAGAAAAATACGAAAATGTTGAATTAGCCCTTGCAGCATATAATGCAGGAAGAGGGAATGTGGATAGATGGATTGAGGAAGGAATAATAAAAGAAGATGGTACAGATATAGAGAAAATACCATATAAGGAAACAAACAATTATATAAGAAAGGTAATTAGAAATTATAAAATATATAAAAAAGAGATAATATAAAAGTAGATTAGGAAGATATAAAGATAGGAGAAAAAGGATGTTGAAAATAATAATAAACTTAATTGCAGTAATAATAATACTAATAGGAGTAATTTTAGTATATGATGCACGAATAATAACAAAGAAGATGTTTGGATTTGGAGACCAAAATGAAGCAACAAAAGGGTTAAAGATATTAGGGTGGATAATAAGCATTATAGGAGTATTAATAATGTTATTTATACAAAAATAAAGTTATAGCAAAATAAATGATAAGGAAATGGAGGATAAGTTAGTATAATAAGACTAACATAAACTAAGATGAAGAATATAAAAAAAATACTAGAACTAATTATTATACTAATAATGGTAGGTTTAATAGTAACTACAATATTACTAAATGTAATAAAAACTACAATATTAAAAGAAAGTTACATTTTGCAAAAATTAGAAGAAAGCAATTATTACGAAACAATGTATCAAGAAATACAAAATGTATGCAATAACTATATAATTCAATCAGGTTTAGAAGAAATAACATTAAAAGATATATATACAAAAGAGAAAGTCAAAACTGATACACAACGAATAATACAAAATATATATCAAGGAACTAAAAATGAAATAAATACTAAAGAAATTAGAACTAAATTAAACGAAAGTATACAAATTCAATTAAAAGGTGTAACTGTAACAGAACATACAACGCAAGTAATAAATGAGTTAATAAATATGGTATGTAAAGAATACGAAGATAAAATATTGCAAACTCAATATAATCAAAGAATAAATACTTTTATAGAAAAAGGAAGTGCATCAGTAGAAAAAAGTGTACGAATTGCATTTATATTTATTTTAATATTAATGGCTATATTAATATTAATAAATATAAAAAAGAAAAAAATAAGAACAACATCATGGATAGGAAAATGTATGGTTATATCAGGTGTATTTTTGGGATTTATTAGTATTTTCATTAACTCAAAGATTGTAATTGAAAATATGAAATTATTAACTTTATCTATATCAAGAGTAATGCAAATAATAATTAATGATATTTTATCAAAAATGCTTACATGGGGAATGGCAATTATAATTCTAGGAATTATAGCAATAGTTATTGATAATATGATTAAAAATAAGAAAGAAACACGATACTATCGTAAAGTATGAGCGATTAATAGTAATATTAAAAATTTGCAAAGATTAGGCATAACACAAAGACAAAAATTAAGCCTATGATTCAAAATAGAAACCAAAGGAAAGCTCATACTTTTATTGAAGCATATTATGGATAAAAGTGCAAAAACTACATAAAAATTATAATAAGGAAGAACAAATAAGATTTATTATGCTTATATAGCTCAGTTGGCAGAGCGCAGCCTTGGTAAGGCTGAGGTCACCAGTTCAATCCTGGTTATAAGCTCCAACGACGTTTCTGTTCGAACTAATTGAACAGATAGATACAAAAATCAATCAGTAAAATGGTTGATTTTTTGTTTGTGAAAAATATACCTTTTCAGTATGTATTAAGATACATTTGCCTCGCAGAGCCCTATATGTTATGATAGTATGTCATAACATATAGGGGAGAATGCTTTAGTTAAGTACACTAAAATGTTCTCCCCATAGATACAGCTTAAATTCTAATAATTAAGCTGATATTTTTCTATTTATCATTTTTCCAATTACCATTGTCATATCTTCAAGACTAGCTGGAAAAGAAATTATGCCAACACCTCTATAATATATATCTATTTTTTGAACTTTTTTACCATCTATTTTTTCTACTTGATGAACTAATATTTTTTCTATTAATTCATTGTAATATGTAAATTTTATTGATATAATTTGGCTACATATATAATTTCAAGGAGGAGCGAACGTGTTAGAAGATTATATAAAAATTATTAAGCCATATATAATTGAACTTTTTAGTGAAGACTCTAGTGGTTATGATATAAGCCATCTTACTAGAACTATGAAAATAGCTGTTAATTTGTGTAAGAAAGAAAGCGGAGATGAACTAATAGTCGGAATATCAGCATTTATGCATGATATTCATAGAATAATGCAAAATGAAACAGGTAAATTTGTATCACCTAAAGACTCTTTATCAAAAGTAAAAGAAATTTTAAGTAATACTGATTTAAGTAGAGATATTATAGATAAGATAAGATATGCTATTGCATAGAATTTCACGAAAATTATAATTGGAATGGAAATAATGTTGAAGATATAAATACATTAATTTTACAAGATGCAGATAATTTAGATGCAATAGGTGCAATTGGAGTAGGAAGGACTTTTAGTTATGGAGGAGCACATAATGTGAAAATGTATGATGAAGAAACTCCACTTAACTCTGCCGAAAATTATGCAGAAGAAAATGGAGATGATTCTTCTACAATTCATCATTTTTATCATAAATTATTTAAGCTAGCTAATAACATGAATACAGAAACTGCGAGAAAACAAGCAATTGAAAGAACAGAGTTTATGAAAGTATTTGTAAATGAGTTTATACAAGAATGGAATGGCATAAAATAAGATAAGATATAAAAAGAATAAATGATTAATAAAATTAGGAGATGAATATGGAAAAATATATAGAAAATTTAAATGAAGAAGTAAGACAATATTTAAAAATATTATCGCCAGAATTTCCAGAATGGCTATTAGAATATATTAATACACCAGAAGTTCTTAGGCTAGATGGTATAGGACAATCTTGTGGTACACTATACACAAAAGTATACAATGATAAGTATTTTTATTCTGTATTAACTCATAGTATTGGAGTAGCATTAATTATATGGAATTTTACACATGATAAAAAACAAACGCTTTCAGGGTTATTTCACGATATAGCAACACCAGTTTTTAAACATTGTATTGATTTTATGAGTGGAGATTCTGAAAAGCAAGAAGCAACCGAAGAAAAAACAGAACAAATAATAAAAGATTCAAAAAGTATTATGAGATTATTAGAAAGAGATCATATAAGAATAGAAGAAGTTTCTGATTATCAAATTTATCCGATAGCAGATAATAATTCTCCAATGTTAAGTGCTGATAGACTTGAATATACTTTATCTGGTGGATTATACCAAATTAAAGTATTTGATATAAATAGTATAGAAAAATATTATAATAATATAGTGATACTAAAAAACGAAAATGGAAGTCCTGAACTAGGATTTAAAGATAAAAAAGTATGTGAAGATTTTATACATGATATTTCAAGTTTATGGCCTCGTTGGATTGAAGATGAAGACAAACTATGTATGCAGTTTATTGCAGATATTGTAAAATCTATGAATATAAAAGGATACATTACAATTGACGATTTATATAATTTTTCAGAAAAAGAAGTAATACAATTAATCAAAACTTGTGATGATAACTATATAAAAAATGCATTTATTAATTTTCAATCTGCTACTAGAAATTCTATATATAAAAAAGATGTACCAAATGAAGATATTTATTGTACTACTGTAAAAGGTAAAAAAAGATATATAAATCCTTTGGTTGTTTCTAAAAATACGATAGATAGAATAAAAGAAGTATCATCTATTGCTAAAAAAGATATTGATAATTTTCTTAATATGAAAGAATACAAATATATAGGATTTAACTTTGATTTTAAACCATATACTTTTTAACAAAATTATATATTTAAATACATAAATTTTATAAAAATCACATAAAATATACTATATTTATTGTGCAAAACGACTTGACAATTGCTTTTTAGACATTGTATAATAAATATAGAAAGAAAATGTTTCTCGCTTTATGGTGGTGCGAGTAATAAATTATCCATTTTGCTAAATGTTCTCGCTTTATAGTGGTGCGAGTAATAAATTATCTATTTTGAAAATGTTTAGCCTTCTATATTAAGTTATAGAGGGCTTTAATTTTAGAAAGGACAAGTATATGTTTTTAGAAACAGGATATGTATATCATATAAAAGATGAATATTTTGAATTTGCAAAAGATGAAAAACTTATGAAAAATCATGAAAATGGAAATACAAGACCTACATATTTTTGTATAAAAAATACTGATAGCAAAATTTTATGGTTTATCCCTATGAGTTCTAAAGTAGAAAAATATAAAAAATTACAAGAACAAAAAATAGAGAAAAATGGAGTTTGTGATACTATTGTAATTGGTAAATATAGAAGAAAAGAGGCTGTTTTTCTAATTCAAAATATTTTTCCCATTACTGAAAAATACATAGACCATATAGACACTATTAGAAATCAAGCAGTTGCAGTTGTTGAAGGAACTCAAAAAGAAATTACATATAAAGTAAATAAAATTTTTAAATTAAAATCAAAACGGAATAAACTTAATTTTTCCAAATGTAGATAGAATTGAAAAGCTATTATTAGAAGAATTAACTAATGATAATTAAGATTATACGAGAGT
>CAMUDX010000012.1 GCA_947087745.1 uncultured Clostridium sp.
GCAGGAGCTTTATATCCTGCTTTTTGTCCTTTTTAAGTGGCAAACTCGGGTTATAACATCTACATTATCTAATGTCAATCGCTACAATTTTATTTTTTTCCTTTTATTGGATATTTTTCTATTTTTTTATCATTTTGTTTTAAAAAAAAATAAATATTTTTATAGGTTTTGGATATTCTAAAAAAAAGGAGAATGAAATTGGAAACAATAGTAAATTTGTATAGTACAAAAAAAGGTGAATTAAATAAATTTTTAAGTAGTTTTTTTAATACTGAAATGGAAATATTTGATAAATTAAGCTGGCAAAAAAGTTACAGCAATCCTATTGAAGTTACTGATTTAATAGGTGTTTATGTAGATAATTATGATAATTATTCTATCAATTTATGGCTATGCTTAGACCATAATGTGTATATAAATGTTTCTGAAAAAAATGCTGATGCTTTAATACGATATATTTATGAGAGGTATCCATCATAGATTGGTATTATTTTAGTAAATTTGTTGTTTCTCTAGATAGTGGTAATTACCGCTATCTAATAAATTATTTGTTTTATTACATACTATATTAAGTGTTATATATAAATGAGCTTTTTTTCTAGTGGGCAGGAATTCCCGCTCACTAGAAAAAAAGCTATTCTTTAAAAATAATATATAATAAAACTTATATTAAGTCTTTGTTTTTATTCATTATTTTCTGTTTCTTCACTATTATTTACTTCTACTGTTTCATTACTTTCTACTTCTTTGTTTACTCTCTCGTTAGATGTTTCTATATTTTCTACAACTTCTACTTCTTTTACTTCTTCTCCAGTTTGTTCTGCACCACAATGTAGGCAAAATTTTGCATCTTTTTCAATTTCTGCAAAACATTTTATACATTGTTTTTTGTCATTTAATAATCTTATTTCATTTAAGCAATTTTCGATTTCTGCTGAAAGTACATCTATTCTTGTAATTTCTTCTTCTAAATATATTTCTATGTTTATGTCTTCTTTTAAAGTATGCTTTTCGTATACCTTTTTACCAATTTCTTCATATAAATCACTGATTTTAGATTTACTGTCATTCATTTTCATTCTTAATTTTGCTTCTCTTGTTAATTTATTAGTTTTTTCACTTACTCCTTTGTATGTTTCACTAGCCTTTTTACTTAATTTGTTAAAAAAATCCATGTTTTTCCTCCTTTAAATAGTACTATTATACTTATTATAAATAAAATATCTAAAATTATTCTTATTTCATATTATATTACATTTGTTTATATTAGTTTTTATATATATTAACAATTATTCCTCTTTTTTGTCTCTTGTCATTAATATTTGTAATGCTTCTTGTGGTTTTATTTCTCTATTTAATACTTTATATACTGTTTCAACTATAGGCATTTCTACATTATGAATTTGCCCTAATTTATATGCTACTTCTATGTTATCTATACTTTCTATTGTCATTCCAACTTGTTGTTTTGTTTCTTCTAATGTATATCCTTGTGCAATTAGTCTTCCAGCTCTTCTATTTCTGCTGTGCTCGCTTAAACATGTTACAATTAAATCTCCTAGACCACTTAATCCATAAAATGTATCTTTTTCTCCCCCAAGCTCTACTCCTAATCTACTTATTTCTACTAGTCCTCTTGTTATTAATGCCGCAAATGAATTATCTCCTAATCCTAAACCTGATGCTACTCCAGCACAGAACGCTATTATGTTTTTTAATGCTCCTCCAAGTTCAACTCCTTTTACATCATTTGATGTATATATTCTCATTTTTTCGCACATAAATGTATCTTGTATTAGTTTTTGTACCTCTCTATCTTTTGATGCAATTACTAATACTGTTGTCATTAAAAATGCTACTTCTTCTGCATGGCTTGGTCCTGATAATACCCCTATTTTTGTATTTGGCATTTCTTGCTCAAATATTTCATCTAATGTTGATAATGTCTCACTTTCAAATCCTTTTGAACATATTATTACTGGTTGAGTTGTTACATATTGTTTGTATTCTTTTAATGTATTTCTTGTAAATTTTGATGGTGTAACATGTAATATAAAGTCTGTTCCTTCTATTGCTTCTTTATATGATGTTGTACATATTACATTTTCTGGTATTACAGCATCTGGTATGAATTTGCATTTTTTCTCATTGTTTATCATATCTGCTTCTTCTTGCATAAATGACCATATCTTTACTTCATTTCCTAAACTTGCTAAGTGTATTGCAAGTGCTACTCCCCAGCTTCCACTTCCTATTATTCCTATTTTTTTCATTTTGTTTCCTTACATATATATAATATTTAGGTTTTATGGTTTTACCTATAAACCTTTACTTGAATTTATATATTGTCTTATTTTTTATTAAAGCTTAATTTGTTTTCTGTTCCACTTAATATTCTCTTTATATTACTTCTATGATTAAATGCAACAATTAATGCTAATATTACACTAAATACAAAATATCCTGTTCCTTCTGATACAGTAAAATTTGTATCTATAAATAAAATTAAAATTGGATATAGTATTGCTGCCCCAACAGATCCTAATGATACCATTCTTGTTAATGCTATTAATACTAATGCAAATACTAAACATATTAATCCTATTTTCCAGTTAATCATTAATAATACTCCTAAAGATGTTGCAACTCCTTTTCCTCCTTTAAATTGGAAGAATATAGGGAAAGTATGCCCTATAACTACCAATAATGCTGCAATTTGTACTAATAATGCTTTATCTAAATCTTGCCATATTGCGCCTATTATTATTGCGATTACAATGGCTACTATTCCTTTTAGTATATCACATATTAGTGTTACTAGTGCTGCTTCTTTTCCTACAGAACGCAACATATTTGTAGTTCCTGCATTTCCACTTCCTTTTTGTCTTACATCAAATCCTGCCATCCTTTTACTTATTATTACTGAAAAATTTACACTTCCTATTAAATAAGCTATTATAGCTATTATTATATATGCTATCATTTTTTATCCTCCTTATATTTTAAATTTGACTAAATTTCAAATTCCTTTTCTCCTTTTTCTCTTGCTATCATTCTTATTGGTGTCCCTTCTAGACCAAATTCTTTTCTTATTTGATTTATTAAATATCTTTCATATGAGAAATGAAATAATTCTTTATTATTTACAAATATTACAAATGTTGGTGGTTTCGTTGATACTTGTGTTCCATATAGTATTTTTAATCTTTTTCCTTTGTCTGTTGGTGGCTGAACTATTGCAATTGCTTCATTTATTACTTGATTTAATACAGATGTTGATATCCTCATCGCATTTTGTTCTGCTACATGGTTTATTAGTTCAAATAGTTTGTCTACTCTTTGTCCTGTTTTGGCTGATATAAATAGTATTGGTGCATATGATAGATATGCTAGTTTATCATATATTTCTTTTTTATATTTTTCTAATGTACCTGTCTCTTTTTCATATTCATCCCACTTGTTTACTACAATTATTATACCTTTTCCTGCTTCATGTGCTTCTCCTGCTATTTTTGCATCTTGGTCTGTTACTCCTTCTAATGCATCTATTAGCATTAAACATACATCTGCTCTTTCTATTGCTAAAAGTGTTCTCATTATACTAAATTTTTCTATTGATTCTGTTACTTTGCTTTTTTTCCTTATTCCTGCTGTGTCTATGAATACATAGTTTCCTTTGTCATTGCTAAATTCGGAATCTATAGCGTCTCTTGTTGTTCCTGCTATATCACTTACTATATTTCTATGGTCTCCTAATATTTTGTTTATTAGTGATGATTTTCCTACATTTGGCTTTCCTATTACAGCTACTTTTATTTGATTGTTTTGTTCATCTTTTTCTTCTTGTTTTGGAAAATGTTCATATATTGCATCTAATACATCTCCTATTCCTGTTGCATTTGTAGATGATATTAGGTATGGCTCTCCTATTCCCAAATTATAAAATTCATATGAATCCTGTTTTGCTTTTTCATAGTTGTCTGCTTTATTACAAACTAAAATTATTGGCTTTTTTGATTTTTTTAGCATTAATGATATTTCTTCATCTGCTGATGTTATTCCTTGCCTTATATCTGTTAAAAATATTATTACATCTGCCATTCCTATTGCTATTTGTGCTTGTTCTCTCATCTGTGATATTATTATATCCTCTGATTTTGGTTCTATTCCTGCTGTGTCTATTACTGTGAATTCTCTTCCTCTCCAGTTTGTTTTTGCATATATTCTGTCTCTTGTTACGCCTGGCGTGTCTTCTACAATTGATATTCTCGTTCCTACTATATAATTGAAAAATGTTGATTTTCCTACATTCGGCTTTCCTATTATTGCTACTATTGGTTCTGACATCTTTTTTCTCCTTGTTTAATATATTTTGAATAAATCTCCTAATGGTTTTGATTCGTTTAATCTTCTTATTGTTTCGGCAAATAGTGGTGCTATTGATACCACTTTTATTTTATCTATTTTCTTTTCTTCTTCTAATGGTATTGTGTCTGTTATTACTAATTCTTTTATTGGTGATTCTTGTATTCTTTGTACTGCATTTGCTGCTAATACTCCATGTGTACATCCTGCATATATTTCTTTTGCTCCTTCTCGATACAATATATTTGCTGTTTCTATTAGTGACCCTCCTGTTTCTACTTCATCATCAAATATTATTGCCTCTTTTCCTTTTACTGTTCCTATTACATTTGTTGCTATCGCTCTATCATCATTTCCTTCTCTTCTTTTATCTATTAATGCTATTGGACATCCAAAGTATTCTGAATATTTGTATGCTTTTTTTGAACTTCCTGCATCTGTTGCTACTATCACCATGTCTTGTAAATTCTTCTTTTTAAAGTAATCTTGTAATATTACTTGTGCTGTTAGTCTGTCACAATTTATATTAAAATATGCTTGTATTGCTGGATTGTGCAAGTCACAACTTATTACTCTTGTTGCTCCTGCTGCTTCTAATAGTTGTGCCATCAATTTTGCTGTTACTGGTATTCGTGGTTGGTCTTTTTTGTCTGATCGTGAGTATATGTAATATGGTAATACTACATTGATATTTTTTGCTGAGGCTCTTTTTAGTGCATCGATTGTTATTAATAATTCCATTACTCTTTCATTTACTGGAGGTTGTGTTGTTTGTACTATATATACGTCTTGATTTCTTACTGTTTCTCCTATTTGTACAAATGTGTTGTCGTTTTTAAATTTTATTGTATTTATTTTTCCCATTTCTATTTTTAGATGATTGCATATTTTTTGTGTAAAATCTTCTGCACTTTTACAAGCAAATATTTTAATGTTTTCCATATTATACCTCTTTTCTTATTTTTATATACCTATATTTCGTTTTTGTTTCTTTTTCGATATTATTCTATAATATGTTCTTATAAATTGCAAGATTATTATTTGTTTTTATATAGAAATTAATAATTTTTAAAAATTATCAGAATAGTGTTCCTTTTTTATTGTTTTTTTAATATAATACAAATATCTTATATAAAGGAGATGGATTATATATGAAAACATATAAATTAGCTATAATTGGTGCTACTGGATTAGTAGGAAGAACAGTTTTAAAAGTTTTAGAAGAAAAAAATCTGCCTAATTTTGAATATACAATGTTTTGTTCAAAAAAATCAGCAGGTCAAGAATTAACTTTGTTAGGCAAAAAATATATTACACAAGAATTAACACATTCATCTTTTGATGAAAAATTTGATTTTGCGATTTTTTCTGCTGGTGGAGATGTATCAAAGGAATTTGCTCCAATTGCTGCTTCTAATGGATGTATTGTAATAGATAATAGTAATGCTTTTAGAATGGATAAAGCTGTTCCTTTGGTTGTACCTGAAGTAAATCCTGAAAAAATCAAGGAAAATAAAGGTATTATTGCAAATCCAAACTGTTCTACAATTCAGGCAGTAGTAGCTTTAAAACCATTACATGATGCATATAAAATTAAAAGAATTGTTTATTCTACATATCAGGCTGTTTCAGGTGCTGGTATTAAAGGCCTTGATGATTTAGAAAATGGCTCAAAAGGATTGCCTCCTACAAAATTTCCTCACCCTATATATAATAATTGCTTACCACATATAGATGTATTTATGAATGATGGTTATACAAAAGAAGAACATAAAATGATAAATGAAACTAGAAAAATTCTTGACTGTCCTGATTTAAAAATTACTGCTACGACTGTTAGAGTTCCTGTTCAGAATTGCCATAGTGAATCAATAAATATTGAGTTTGAAAATGAATTTGAACTTCAAAATGTTTTTGATTTATTAAGAAATTCTCCTGGTATTGTTCTTGTTGATGATGTACAAAATAATGAATATCCTTTAGCTACAAATAGTGATGGTCATGATGAAGTTTTTGTTGGAAGAATTAGGCGTGATTATACTGTACCAAATGGTTTAAATATTTGGGTTGTTGCCGACAATCTTAGAAAAGGTGCTGCGAGCAATGCAGTTCAAATTATGGAGAAGATGATTTAATTTTATCTGTACAAATAATTATGAAAATGGTATAATGCAAGCATAATTATCAATTTCAAATTTGAATATGATATTATATATTGAAAGGATTGAATGCCTTATGAAAAAAACTATTTTTACAGGTTGTGGAACTGCAATTGCCACACCATTTGATGATAATGGAGTTAATTTTAAAGAATTGCAAAAATTAATTGAATTTCAAATATCAGAAGGAGCAGATGCATTAGTAGTTTGTGGTACAACTGGAGAAGCTTCAACTATGAATTTTGAAGAAAAATGTGATACTATCAAATTTGCTGTAGAAACTTCTAATGGTAGAATTCCTATTATTGCTGGTACTGGAGGAAATAATACTAAAGAAGTTATTAGAATGTCAAAAAAGGCTGAAGAACTTGGTGTAGATGCATTATTAATTGTTACACCATATTATAACAAAACTACTCAAGCTGGTTTAGTTGCACACTACAATGCAATTGCTAAAGAAGTCTCTTTACCTATTATTTTATATAGTGTTCCTTCTAGAACTGGTGTCAATATTACACCTGAAACTTGCTTAGAATTATCTAAAATAGAAAATATAGTGGCTATTAAAGAAGCTAGTGGCAATTTGTCACAAATTGCTGATATCGCTCATCTTTGTGGTGATAATCTTGATATTTATTCTGGAAATGATGACCAAATTTTACCAATTTTATCTCTTGGAGGCAAAGGCGTTATTTCAGTTTTATCAAATATTTACCCTAAACTTACTCATAATATCGTTTCTAACTTTTTAGATGGTAATTTTGAAAAAGCTAAATCTTTGCAATTAGATGCCTTGCCTTTAATTCATTCATTGTTTTCAGAAGTTAACCCTATCCCAGTTAAAGCTGGTCTTAATATGATTGGTTTCGATTTTGGTGTTCCTCGTCTTCCTTTAGTTGAAATGACAGAGAATAAAAAGATAGTTTTGAAAAATGAAATTGAGAAACTTAAAAATGTCAATTAAGAATTTATCTTAGCTTTTTTATAATTAATAGAAAATTAAGTAAACCCTCATTATTAAACTTTTTAGTATAATAATTGGGGTTTACTTTATACTTACTCACTTGTAAATTAGGCAATTTTTAAAAATCTTCACCATCAGATTCGGGTTTTGGCTCATACATTTCAGTATTTCTAATTACATTTGCATTTGTATCAGTTCTGTTTTCGAATTCTTTTACTTCAAATTCCTCATTATCTGACATTGCTTTTGTTGTTTTCTTTATTTTATTAATAATTTTTTCTGTTTTGTCACTCTTATTTTCTTCTCCTTTATTTATAAACTTAGTTGCTTTTTCTATTAAATCTGGAACATAATCTAGTAGCCTGTCTATATATGATGTATGTTCTACTGGTATTAATCTTACATTTTCATTTTGTACAACTAAAAATGCTACTGGATTTATTGATACCCCTGCTCCTGCTCCTCCACCAAATGGTAGTTTATATTGTATTTCTTCTTCTTGTTCTCTTTTTGTGTATTCACTTATTGTCTCTTCTTTAAATTCACTTCCTCCTGATGCAAATCCAAATGATACTTTTGAAATTGGTATTATTAATAGCCCTTCTATTGCTTCTATTGGCTCTCCAACAATTGTATTTACATCTATCATATCTCTTATACTACTCATTGCTGTAAGCATAAGCCCTTCTATTGGATGATTCTCTCTCATTTTTATCCCTTCTTCCTTTTAAAATATTACTTTTAAATTGCTTATATATATAATGCATTAAATCTATTCTAAATATGCAATTTAATTTTAAATTTATTAAGTTTTTTTGCATATATATTGGTTTTACTTCATATTTATCTTTTTTAGTTATTTTGTCTTTTAATAATATCGCTATAATTGTTGATACTATTCCTACTGATATAGCTGTTAATGCTGCATCTTCTATCCCAATTTCTATATACATTTCTAATTTTCTTATCTCTATTTTTAATTCTTTTATTATACTTGTTATGCCTTTAGGTGCTTTCTTGCTTTTTAGGAATTTTACATCTAAATTTTTTATTGCTTTATTTCTTTGTATATTTTTTATTCTATCTTTTTTTATTTTAAACTTTATTATTTTTAGATTTTTTAATATTACTAATGATATCATTATTTCGTAGTCTTTGTTTATTATGTTTTGTCTTGTAGTTGATATGTCTAAATTTTTTATTTCTATTTCTATTTTTGAGCTGTATATTATTCTTGATAAAATTCCTATTACTAATGTTATTATTATGATTATAATAAAAAACAATACTATCGCCTCCTGTTTTAGAAGCTTTAGTATTATTTTTCCCATTTTTTTCTAGCTTATTCTTTTATTTGTTTTTAATTTTTTTCTTTAACATTCAAAATATCGTTTCTATTTATCTCATTTTGTAAGTTTTCTAATTCCTTTATACCTTTGTTGTTTTCTAAAACTCTTATTTGTCTTCTTGCTGATTCATTTAATTTTATTAATCTTTCACTTTGCGACATTCCAGCATTTATTAGTTCTGAATTGATATTCTCTAAATTACTTAAAATAACTAAATGAAGTAAATCAGTATAATCTCTTATATTTCCTTTTTCTGCTAATTTTGGATTTTGTATTCTCCATTGTTTTGCTGTCATTCCAAATAATGCAACATTTAACACATCTGCTTCCTCTGAATAAGCATATCTCTTCTGTTCTTCTGTTAAAATTGGAACAATATTCATTTTTATTGCATCAGTATGTATTAAATAATTTACCTTTGATAATACTCTATTTGCTTGCCATTCAATTTTATATTGATATGATTCATTCTTTTTTAATCTTTCAAATTCTTGAATTAAATATAATTTAAATTCTGGAGATAACCAGCTTGCAAATTCAAATGCTATATCACTATGTGCAAATGTTCCTCCATTGTTTCCAGACTTTGAAATAATACCTATTGCATTTGTTTCCTTTATCCATTTTTGTGGTGACATATAAAAACTATGTTTACCTGCCTCATTTTCAAAGGTCTCGAATTCGTGACCTTTGAAATCTTCATTATTAAGTTTTTCCCATAATCCTAAATATGATATTACATCTTTATTTCTCATCCATGCTTGTACTGGTATTTTTGGTTCTTCTGGATTTGCATATCTTGCTAAATCAGTTAATGAAATATACTCTTTATTATTTATTCTAATGACACTAACTTTATTATTTTCAACATATATCTCTGTTTTAATTATATCTTTACTCATGTATTGTACCTCCTTTCTAATTTTACAGATTTTAAATATGTGAAAATTTGTATAATCCTATCATATGTTGTTATTTCTTTGTGATTTTTCTACAACTATTTCTCCAAATACTTCTTCTTGCTCTGTTGTCACCTTATTTCTTCTTGATAATTCTAGTAGTCCTGAAAAAGCTGTTACTACTTCTTGTTTATCATGTTTTTTTATTGAAAATAATTTATTAAATACAAACTTTCGTGTTCTCGTTAGTTCTCTAAACATCTCCTTTACTTTGTCCGCTACTGTATATGTGTCTGTTATTGCTATTTTTTCTATGTTTTTGGCATTTTCATTTATCTTTTCTTCATTTCTTCTTATAATGTTTGCATATATCTCAGGTATCATTTCTATATTATATTCATATTCTATTTTTTGTGCAGGAAGTTCTATATTCTCTGCCATTTTGAATATTCTATCTGAATACTTTTCAAAATCTTCTTTTAATTTTTTTGTTATTTCTTTGTATTTTTTGTATTCAATTATTCTCCTTATCAATTCTTCTTCTGTTAATTCTTCTTCCTCTTCTACTTGCTTTGGTAGTAAACTTTTTGATTTTAAATATAATAATGTAGATGCCATTACTAAAAATTCACTTGTTATGTCTAAATTCATTTGTTCCATTTGCTTTATATATTGCATGTATTGGTCTGCTATTTCACTTATCTTTATATCATTAATATTCATTTTGTTTTTGTCTATTAAATGGCATAATAAATCTAACGGTCCTTCAAAGTTTTCCGTTTTAATTGCATATTGTTTTGTTTCTAATGATAATATGTTTTTCATGTGAACTCCTTTTGGTTTATGTTTCTGAGTTATACCCTTTTTTATATAAGTACATCTTTATTTCTTCTTCACTCATCTGATTAGCTTTTTTTGTTTTTATTTTCTCTAAAGATTGTCTTTCATATTCTTCTAGTTCTTCTTTGTTTTTTGAAATGTATTCTTCTATCTTCTTTTTGTCTATTCCTTTTTGATATAATTTGTATTGTATTTCTTTTATAGACATATTCTTTAGTGTCATATATTCATGTATTTGTCGTTCTATATAGTTGTAATCATTTATGTATCCTGCTTCTTTTAAGTATTCTATTATATCTTCTAACATTTCTTCTTCTATTTCTTTTTGAAATTTTATTCTTACTTCTCTTTCTGTTCTTTTTTTGTATGCCATATATTTGAATACTTTCGTTTTTTGTTTATCAAATTCTTCTATTGTATACATCTATTACTTCCTTTTTTCTTTCTTACTTAAATAGGAAAAATCTTTGATTTTTCCTATTTAAGTTTTTAAGTTACATATATATGCTATTTTCTTATTTTGTGTTCGATAATTTTTCTTTTTATTCATCTATTTCTTCTTCATCATCTTCTGGCATTTCTTCTCCTAGACTTTGTTCAAATGCTTTTGCAAAGTTGTCTCTTACTTTTTGTTCTACCTCTTGTAATATTGTTTGATTTTCTATTAAATAGCGTTTTACATTTTCTCTTCCTTGCCCTATTCTTTCTCCATTATAACTAAACCATGATCCACTTTTTTCTATTATGTCTAAATTTACTGCCATATCTAAAATGTTTCCTTCTTTTGATATTCCTTTTCCATATACTACATCAAATTCTGCTTCTCTAAATGGTGGCGCTACTTTGTTTTTTATTACTTTTACTCTTACTCTATTTCCTGTTACTTCTCCATCTTGTTTTATGTTTTCTACTTTTCTAATATCCATCCTTACTGAAGCATAGAATTTTAGTGCTCGTCCTCCTGTTGTTGTTTCAGGATTTCCAAACATTACGCCTATTTTTTCTCTTAATTGGTTTATAAATATTAATACTGTTTTTGATTTGTTTATTGCTCCTGCTAATTTTCGTAATGCTTGTGACATTAGTCTTGCTTGTAGTCCCATGTGTGAGTCTCCCATGTCTCCATCTATTTCTGCTTTTGGTACTAATGCTGCTACTGAGTCTACTACTATTACATCTAATGCTCCACTTCTTACTAATGCTTCTGTTATTTCTAGTGCTTGTTCTCCTGTGTCTGGTTGTGATACTATTAAATTATCTATATCTACTCCTAATTTTTTTGCATATACTGGGTCTAATGCATGTTCTGCGTCTATAAATGCTGCTTCTCCTCCAATTTTTTGTGCTTCTGCTACTACATGCAGTGCTAATGTTGTTTTTCCTGATGATTCTGGTCCAAATACTTCTATTATTCTTCCTCTTGGTACTCCTCCAATTCCTAATGCTATGTCTAGGCTTAATGCTCCTGTTGGTATTGCTTCTACCTCCATTGCTTTGAATTCTCCTAGTTTCATTACTGATCCTTTTCCAAACTGTTTTTCTATCTGGCTCATTGCTACTTCTAGTGCTTTTTTCTTTTCTGTATTTTCTTCCATTATTTTTTCCTCCTAATTTAAACTTTTGTTCGATATACACATTATATACCAAATTTTTGTTTTGTCAATATATTTTTTAAAAAAATTTTTTTCTCTTGTATTGCAGTGAATAGTACTATATAATTTTAACCTGAACTGTAACTTTTCCCTTTTAAACTTTAAAAACAATGTAATTTTATCATACAAAATCTCAAAAAACAACATTTTTTTATTGCATAGAAAAAGTTGAAGGTTTTTTCATATTTTCTTATGCATTTTTTTAAAGGCAGTTGCTTACTCTGCCTTTATCTGCCTTATTTTTTTATCCATGTATTTATGTTATAAAATGAATTAAACCAATTTGCTGACATACTTCCAGCTAGGTTTTTACTAGATGCTACAATATTATAACTATTGTATAAACTTATATATGGTACATCATCTAAATAAATTTCGTATAGTCTTTTATATTTTTCTTTTAATAATTCTTTGTCTGTTATATTTTGAACATCATTTATAATATTTCTTACCTCTTCGTTATAATAATTCGCTATATTTCCATTTCCAAAATATTTATATAAATCTATATTGGGTCCTACATATGAGCCACATAATACCATGTCATAATTCTTATTTTTAATATAATTTTCATATTGGCTATCTATTGCATATATTATTGTAATTTTTATACCAACTGATTCTAATTGCTGTTTTATTAATTCTGCTACTTTTGTTCTTTGTTCATTGTCTTTATTTACTAATAATCTAAAATTTAATCTCCTTGTATAATAATTTACATATTTTTGCCAATTGTTATATTCATATTTCCAGCCATTATCTTGTAAAACTTGATAAAATCTTTCTATATTATAACTGTTTTCGTTTTTTGATTCGTGTATCCAACTTCCATAATCAATTGGAAAATCCGATTTATAATATTTTGAATTGTATACATTCTCTATTATTGCATCTTTATCTATTGCATACATTATGGCTTGTCTAACTTCTTTGTTTTGTAACACCTGATTCTCTAAATTTAATGATATATAATCATATTCTCTTCCTGGTGCTTCTACCTTGTTATATCCTATTGTTCCTATATATTCTTCTATATTAATATTGTTTGTACTTATATAATCTATTTTTCCTAATTTAAAGTCATTATACATTTCTCCTACTGTTGCATATAAATTTATGTTTATTGTTTCGATTGCACTTTCTTTACTTCCTTTGTTCCACCAATTTTCATTTTTTACTAATATTATATTAGTATTTGTTATGCTGTTTATTTTATATGGTCCTGTACCTATCGCTTGCCTTACTTTGTTTGAATTTATAAAATCTTCATTCTCACAATATGTCTTACTCATAATTGGAAATGTTAAATTGTATTCGAAAAATGGTACTTCTTGGTTTAATGTTATTTTTAGTGTATATTGGTCTACTGCTTCTACTTGCTCTATATTTTGTACATTTGGTGTATATATTGAATTTATTTCTTTAATCTTTTGTATTGTGTACAGGATATCATTAACTGTTAAGTTTTCTCCTGTTTGCCAATTTACATTTTCTTTTATTTTTATTATATATGTAGTGTTACTTGTTTTTGCCCATTCTTCTGCTAATACTCCTTCTATTTCATATTTTGTGTTAAATGATATTAATGGCTCATATATTAATTTTGCAATGTCTTGTACATATTTATTGTTACTTAATATTGGATTTATTGTATCATATCCTGCAATTCCTAATTTTAATTCTTGTTTTATTTGTGTCTGTTCTACTTCTTGTTCTGGTTTCTCTTCTGTTTTATTGTTTTTTGTTATTTTAAACATTGCAAATATTAGTATTATTATTATAAATATAAAAAATATGTATTTTACCCCATTTTTCATTTCATTACTCCTTTGTTTTATAATTATATACTGTAAATTTCTTTTTTCATTATAATATATTAATTTTATATGCTAGTCAATATTTGTGCTACATTTAGTATAATGATTATATATGATTATTGGTTATATATTGTATTTTACTTTTTAACTGTTTCTCCAGTGAGCGGGAATTCCCGCTCACTGCAAAATTAGTACTTTCTAAAAAAATATAATAAACTCGTTACTATACATTTATACATGAAGTCTTTAACTTAGCAAACTCACAGTTCGCATAGTTTTTTATATGTATGGAAATAATATTTCATATTATTTCCATTAGTTATCTGTAGCTGGCTTTCTTTCACTACACATAAGTTATTTGTAATTCGCTTCGTTCAAACTACTACTTAGCTTCGTTTCACAAGCTAAACTAAATCTCCATTTGGCTTCCTAAAAATGTAGCTGCTGATTGTGCTACTTTTTTCTCTACCTCATTCATTTTTATATTTGTATCTTTTGATAGTAATATTACTGTCCCTATTGTGTCTCCATTTGATATTATTGGATATACTACCTGTGAATTGTATTTTCTATCACTTTTATCATTTTTTGTTATTGGCATAGATATGTCACTGTTTTCTTTACTTGTATATACTTCTTTGTCTTCCATAAGTTGTTCTAACTCATTACTTATATTTTGCTCTAAATATTCTTTTTTTGCTCCTCCTGATACTGCTATTATTGTATCTTTATCTGTTATACAAGCTATATGTCCTGTTGTCTTTGATAATGTTTCGGCATATTCTGTAGCAAATTCTGATAATTCTCCTATTGGTGAATATTTTTTTAGTATTATTTGACCTTCTCTATCTGTAAATATCTCAAGTGGGTCCCCTTCTCTAACTCTTAATGTTTTTCTTATTTCTTTTGGGATTACAACCCTACCTAAATCATCTATTCTTCTTACAACTCCTGTTGCTTTCAATCTTTTTCCCTCCTTTTATTGTCATATTTGTTTTTATTATGTCAATTGTGGAAAATTTTATTCATTCTTTTTTTGATTTTACCAAATTTTTTATCTTTATATGATTAAAATATATTAGCTAAACTTAATTGGTACTTGTCTTTTATATGTTTTAATATGAAAATGTTAACTTCAATTTTATCTAACGCTAAATTATATTCTCCTGTTTCTATATAACTTATAATTGATGTTATATCTGTTTCTACTTTTTCTAATTCATTATGTTCTATATAATAGGCTAATGTTGAATTTTTTTCTTGCCATTTTTCTTTGATTTTTATAGATTGTTCTTTTAATTCTGTTTGACTTAGTTTTTGTAGCTTTATATCTTTATTTAACTTTTCTAACTGTCCTATTACTTCATCTGTTGATTTTTTTGTATAATTTTGCATTATTACATCCAAACTAATTATAATAGATACTATTATTATGCAAATTAGAATTTCTCTCATTTATTACACCTACTTCCATTATTCGTGTTTTGCGAGCTTCTTATTTAACCTCTATTCCTTCTTTTGACAAAATATATCTCCTTTTCCATCTATAGTTACTACTAAAGCTTCTTCTGGTCTTATTTTAAATTTTTGGACTTCTTTTTTTAACCATTCATAATTTTTACCTATTGCTTTTAAATTTTCTTGCATTACTTTACCATCTACAACTAGGTCATATGGTATACCTTCGTACTCTGGCATTATTCCAAAATCTTCAGGTATAGTATTTCTTTTGTTAGGTTTTTGTATTACTGTTACTTGTCCACTTGTTTCTAGTATTGCATATTCTACATCAGATAAACTGCTTACATTTGAAGTTCTTAATCTTTCTTGTAATTCATTTACTGTGAATCTTTCCTTTTTTAATGCTTTTTCTATTATTCTTCCTCTATATATTAATATTGTTGGTTTTCCACATATTATTTTTCGTGCATTATTACTTTTTAGATTTATTACTGATATCATAAGATGCATTATTAATAATCCTAGTATTGGTACTATTCCATTCGTTATTGGTATTCCTGGCTCTGTCATTGGTACAGAAGCTAAGTCGGCTATTAATATTGATATTGCCAGCTCAAATGGTTGCATTTGTCCTATTTCTCGTTTTCCCATTAATCTCATTACTATTAATACTATTATGTATAATATTATTGCTCTAAAAAATGTTATTAACATTTCATTCCTCCATTTCTTGGCTTTTTGAATTTTATGTTTTATTAGCTTTTCAAATTTTTATGTGTATATTTTTGACAATTTGAAAAAAAATATTCAATCTTTGTATAAATAAATTTTATTTGCAAATAATATTCCTGTAACCTTATATTTAATTTTCGTATAATAATTTTTTTAATATGTATTAAAAAGGAGGTTAGGGTTATGTCAAATACACAAAGTAATACAAATAGTGGTGCAAGCACTGTATGGCAAATCGTTGGAAGATTAGTAGCTGCTGCTATAGTTTTAGCAATTACTGCTTTCTTTACACCTGGTTTTTCTATAAATAATATTTGGGCTTTAGCTCTTGCTGCTATTGTTTTAACTATAATAGATTATCTTATCGTTAAATTTACAGGTTTACATGCTAGTCCTTTCGGTAAAGGTTTTGTAGGTTTTGCCCTTGCAGCTGTAACTTTATATGTTACTCAATTCTTTGTAGCTGGTTATTCTATATCTTGGATGGCTGCTATAATAGGTGCTTTAATCTATGGTGTTATAGACTACTTCATTCCTGGAAATCAAGAAATGTAACTTCATAGAGATTATTAATAGAATATGAAATAATAAAATAGGATATTATTGTAAAAAGTATTTTATACCTTTTATTATAATATCCTATTTGTATTTTTACATTTCTATTTTTTGATTGAAGTTAAATTTTCTTACCTCGTATTTGTGAAACTTCACAATTTTTTATTCGTTTTTTTCTTTTTCTCCATTATATTCATTTACTAAATATAATGGTCTATTTTTTGTTTCTACAAATATTCTTCCTAAATATTCTCCTATTATTCCAAATAAAAGTATCTGTATTCCTGAGAAAAATAGTATTAATAATATGATTGCTTGGAAAGCTTGTATTGCCATATGTACTACGAAACATTTTGCTATTACATATATAAAATATACTCCTAATATTATGAATGTTGGTATACTTATATATGTTGCTAATCTTAATGGTGATGTTGTAAATGATGTTATTCCATCTATTGCTAAATCTATTAATTTTAAATAATTCCATTTCGTTTTTCCAGCTATTCTTGGCTCTCTATCATATAGTACTTCTTTTTTCTTATATCCTATCCAACTAAACATGGATTTTGTGCATCTTTGTGATTCTCTTAGTTTTTTTAGTGCATTTACACATCTTCTATCTAATAGCCTGAAATCTCCTGTATCTCTTTGTATTTCCATCCCTGCTATTTTTTGTAATATTTTATAATACATTTTTGATGTGAATTTTTTTAAGAAGGTTTCTCCTTTTCTTGTTTTTCTTCTTGCATATACATCATCATATCCTTCTTCCCAATATTTTATTAATTCTGGTATTAGCTCTGGTGGGTCTTGCAAGTCTGCATCCATGAATATTACTGCATCTCCTTCTGCATAGTCTAATCCTGCTATCATTGCTGTTTCTTTTCCAAAATTTCTTGATAAATCTACATATGATATTCTTTTATCTTGTTTTCTTTGTTCTTTTATTATTTCTATCGTTTTGTCTTTACTTCCATCATTAACAAGTAATATTTCAAATTCATAGTTTTCTATTTCTCTTGTTATTTTGTTTAGTCTTTCGAATAAAAATGATAATGATTCTTCTTCATTGTATGCTGGTATTATTATTGATATTTTTTTCATATTTATTATGTCCTTTCTTTTTATAAAATCTCAATATTTGTTATATTGAGATTACAATTGCTCCTAATATTATTAATATTACACCTATTTTCTTTTTATTTGTTATTTTTTCTTTTAAAATTTTATAGCTTATTATCATCGTCCAAATATATGTTATAGCTGTTAATGGTAATACTGTTGAATACTCCAAATACTTTAGTACATAAATGTTTAATAATGCTGCTATTACATATATAGATCCACCTATATAAATGTTTTTATCTTTTAACATACTTATTATATTTCCTTTTGATGAAGCTTTTTTTAAAAATAGTGATGCAAATGCCCCTGCTAAAGTCATTATTAATATTATTATATAATATATTATCATTCTTCATCACCACCACCAATCATAAATACTCCTGTTGTTATTATCAATATTCCTATTACTTTTAGTAATGTTATGTTTTCGTTTAATACTACTACTCCTAATATTATTGTTAATATATAATTTAAACTTAACATTGGTTGTAAAACTGATAATTTACCAAATTTATATGCAAATATCATTATTAATGCTCCTAATCCATATAATGCAAATCCTATTAATAAATATATTATATTTTCGTTTGATGTTGCTAATTTCCAAAACATCTGCCCTGTGCAAGCACATATTGATGATATTATCATTAATATTATTCCTTTTTTATTTCTTTTCAATGATTCTAACATTTTTTACCTCTTTTGAATACTTTATTTTTCTTTAATTTGATATGAACATATTTTATTTGTATATATTGCTAATGTTACATATATAAATGGTAATACACATATTGCTGTTCTCATATATTCTGCACATGTTCCTATAAATGATGAAAATACTATTACAAACGGAAATGCGAATAATCCACAATGTATCCATGGTACTTTCTTATCTTTTATCCATCTATATATTAGCCATACAAATTCTATAGCTATTATAATATATACATGTATAAATGATATAAATGTATATAATTTCCTTATTACCATTTGTATATTTGTATCATCAATTCTTATAGTATATCCTTCAAAATTAACTTGTGCATGGTCTTGGCATAAGTCCCCTATATGCTCAATATACTCTCCCATATTTTTCTTTTTACAATCATCAGAGAATTTTTTTATTTCTAATATATTGTATTTATTTTGTATATCTTCAATAGTATTCCAAATTGGTTTCTCTTTTATAGATTTATCAATATCTTCTACAAATTGTTTATCATCACTATTTTTATAATATTCTTCCCTTATACATACAAATAAATCCTGTCTAACTACAACATTACTTAGTGAGAAAAATCCAAAAGTTCTATTAAATAATATTCCATATATTAGAACTAATAGTATAGTTACTGTTGATAATATAAAACATTTCAAATCTGTTTTAATGTGTTCTCTTTCAAATATAAATCTAGCTACCCAAAATATCTCTAAAAATAATACGTATATTATTGATGTTGGTCTATGGAATGTTAATATAAAAGCAATTATTATAGCTATACTTCCTGATAAAAATGTAGGCTGCTTTATATATTTTATAATATAGTACAAGAAAATCATTGTACAAGATAATGCTATAGATTCTGTTAATACAAGATTATTCCAAACTATAATTGCTGGACATAATGCATATAATATTGTAAATAATGATATACACATTTTGTTTCTTGCTACTAATTCTAATGTTTTGTAACAATATATTACTGATATATACCATAATATATATTGTAATATGGTTAAAAATTGTAAGTATTCACTATCAAATAAGAATTGACATATTCTTATAATTATTGGATATACTGGAGTTCTACCTTGTATTTCTAAATGAAATAATTTTGAAAATGCAAATTGTATATATGTAGGCGAGTCGTTCATTTGTATTGCTCTAGCATAATAGTTAAAATAATACCACATTCCTATTAGTGATACTACTAATGTTGCTATAAAAAATTTATTTTCATTTTTGCAATTATATACAAATATTAATAGTATCATATATGTTATATATGATAGAACAAATAAAGATACAATTATTTTAATAGTATAAAAATAACCTTCTTTTATATTTGATGTTACAGTATATTTGTAATCTATATCATCTACTGTATCTATACCAGCACTATTTATATGTTGACTTTTATCATTAGTTCTTATTTCTTTTTCTATATTTCCATCTTTTAATAGTATAGGTTTATCTTGTTTATTAAATACAAGTGTTATATTATAACTTTTTGGAAATTCTATTTTTATCAATTTGTTATCTACATTTTGTACATTTATATTTGTATCTTCAACTAACACACCATTATTTATAACATTATTTCCGCTTATTGTGTATACAACATTATTTACACATACATATTTGATTAAGTTATCGTTTAGATTTACATTGTCTTTTGCAGATATTTCTACTTTTGTGCTTTCAAAACTTTTGGTAAAAAAGTTAAAGTTAAAAATTAAAATTATAACTGAAATAACTACTGCAATTATTCCTAATATTCTTAATCTCTTCTTTTGCATTTTTTCATATGTTATATTTTTATTAAATAAATATGTAAGATATATACCTGCTATAGTTAAAAGTATGAATATTGTACAAATTCCTAATATTCCTAGATTATATACTCTATATACTAAATATGATAAATAAAGTGCACACATTATAGATACTGTATGTGTTAATTTGTTTTTGAATTGTCTTTTTAATCTCATTACTCCTCCTATATGATTTTATCAATTGATTCTATTATATATTTTGATTTTTTGAATATCAAATTTACTATTATTGATAAATATTTTATTACAATTGCAAATATTGCAAATACTCCAAAGAAACCAAATGATAAGAATAACATTGTTGTTGTCCATCCTTCTATTGGCGTACTACTAATGAAAATGTATATTGCATATATTGCTATTGCTATCGTTAGTAACATCATTATTGCTGTCATTATTATAGAAAATTTATAGCTAATATCTGTGAATAAAATTAAAGCATCTATTGCATTTTTTTCTCTTTCTCTTTTTTCTTTATGAGCTAGCCCCCCCCTAACTACGTTTTTATTTCTTGTTACAATTGTTTTATATTGAATTGAAGTTAATTTTAGCCCACAATTGGCATAAATTGCTTTTCTATATGGTATTGTTTTATTTATTGATTGTATTCTATTTATTCCCCTTCTTGATATAATTCTAAATGTTTCTGTGTCTATTTTATATTGGTTGTTTGAATACTTATTAAATAATTTATAAAAAATTGTTGATGTTTTTCTCCTTTTACTATTGGAGGTTGCATTTACAATGTCATATCCTTCTAATGATTTATTGTATACTTGCATTATTAACTCTGTATTATAATCCATAGTTATGCTATCAAATTCATATACAAAATCTCCTATTGCTATATCTACACCAGCATTCATTGATAACTCTTTTCCTTGATAATAACTCATATTTATAATGGTTATGCTTGTATTTGAATCACCTTTTGCAATATTTTCTGATACTTTCTTTATTTCATCTACTGTTCCATCTGTTGATGCATCATTTACACATATAATCTCATACTTTAAAAAATTCTCTGCTAATATTTTGTTTATATTTTCTAAAAAATTTCTTATGTCTCTTTCACTATTATTTGCATATACTACTGCTGAAATAAAATTTTTTTCTTTATTTTTCATTTATAACACCTCATCTAAATCATATACTGTATTTATTTTTCCTGACAAAACACTAATAAAAGTTGGATTTGTTGAAAATTGTTTTATTACTGTTGGTCTAGAATCATCAATTTCTGATGCTTTTAATATTGGTTTCATTGAATATAATGATTTTTCATATTTGAATCCATATTCTGGTTTTAAGTATTTTTTTGCTAAATTCGACATATATGGCCAAGCACTTTCTGGCTTCGCTGGACAATCATTACAATTTCCTAAATTTTCTTTTGTACAAAATCCATTACTCTTTTCTTGACACTTAAAAGTTGGTATATTATCATAGCTTGTCTTATGTGGTGTGAAAGTTACTGATGTTAATGAATGATATCCTGTTTTTCCAAATGGCATTATTGAGAAAAATGGTCCATCCATAACTGTTATTCCTACATCTTTAAATCTCTCTGAAACACTACATAATATAATTTCGCATAGTTCATATTTTATTTTAAAATTTTCATATCCTAGCTTGTTTAGAATTTGGTTTACACTAGCATATGTTGCATTTAAAACATATCCACTAGTAAATTTCGCACCATTATCTGTTACAATTTCATATACATGTTCTAACTTATTAATTTTGTCTATATTAACATTAAATTCTAAAGTTACATTTTCTAATTTATTAATTTCTTCTAAAAAGTATTGTTTTAGTATTTGTGCATCATAGGTATATTCTTTTGTTAAAAAACACCCATCACACACTTCATTGTTAAAATATTTTGATGTCGATACCTCATCACACATAATATTTGCATCTTTGCAGAACTTTTTAAATTGTTCAGCATTTGTCCATGAAAAATTAGTTGATGTTGCATATACTTGGTGAAACTCAGATAATATTGAAAATCCATAATCTTTGTTAAATCTTTCAAAATATCCTGCTGATTTTATTGCTGTAGAGTATGAGCGTGGATAATGGTATCCCATATGCACTCTTGCTTGATTTATATATGTTGCTCTTGTAAATGGTTTTGCTTCTTTTTCTAATACTACAACATTTTCTCCTTTTTTGCCACAAAATAGTGCTGCATATAATCCATATATTCCTGCTCCAATTATTATTTTATCGTATTTCATTTCTTTTCCTCTTTTACATTATATTTTCCAAATAAATTATTAAATAATATCTTTAGTAACTCATAATTTCCTTTGAAAAAGCTTATTTTAGTTGGTGTCTTTCCTGTCTTTGGATATTCTCTTCTTACTGGTATTTCACATGCTTTTAGTCCTATTTGTGATGCTCTAACTGATAAATACGCTAATAGTTCGTATGTCATAAATATATCTCTAAATGGTTTTACTCTTTCATCTGTAAGATATTTTTTTGAATATGCTCTATATGCATTTGTTGTGTCTGTAAATCTTTGTTTTGCTGTTAATGATATTATAGGTGCATGTATTAATTTTACTGATATAAGTCTAGCAAGTGGCGTATTTATTGCTTGTCCTCCTTTTATAAATCTAGACCCTTGTACAAAGTCATATCCTTCTTCTAATTTTTCTATAAATCTTGGTATATCTTCTATACTGTCTTTGTTGTTTCCATCTATTGTTATTATTCCTTCATATCCTCTTTGCAAAGCCCACCAAAATCCCATTCTTAATTGGGCTCCTTGTTTTCCTTTGTCTTTTTTTATTAATAATGTATTTACTTCTAATGATTTTAATAGTTCATCTTCTGTGCAACCATCAGTAGAATCTGCATCACATATTATTATGTCTGCATAACTAGATATTTTTGCTTCTTTTGCTTTTTCTAGTTCCTTTTTTATTCTTTCGCCTTCATTTATGATTGGTATACATACACAGTATTTTTGTGATTTTGGTTTATATTCTTTACATTCAAATTTTGGAACTCCATCTATATCTTGATATACCATATTATCCTCCTTAATTTTTGAAAATGTTATCTACATAGTTTATTACATCTTCTATATTTTTTACTTCTTCATTTTTCTTCATTTCTATTGATATATACTTACTGTAATTTGTTTCTTTTACAATTTGCGCTAATTCTTTGTGTATGTTAGAATCTTTTATTACCTCTAAATTAGGTTCACTTATGTGAATGTGATTAATGTAGTTTATATTATTCTTTAATGTTTCTAAACTTTCGTTATTATATATTACTGTTCCTAAATCATAATTAACTTTAACACTATCAATATCAATTTCTTTTACAAATTCTATTGCTTGTTCTGTATAGTTTAAGAAATTTGTATTATATATTGTTGGATTTGGCTCAACAGCTATTACTATACCTTTTGTATTCGCATATTCTCCTATTTCCTTAAAAAATCTAATTGCCTTTTCATAGTCTGTGTTATAGTCTTTCATATTTCTATTTTTAGGGCATCCAAATACTAAGTTAGTACATCCTATTTTGTTTGCAAAATCAACTGCCTTTTTTGTATAATCTATTAATTCTTTTGATGCTTCTTCACTTTCAAATATATTTTGTGTTTTTCCAAACCATATTGATTGCATTGAAACTATGTCTAGATTGTAATTATCTTTTAACCATTTTGAATATTCTTTTGCTTGTTCTAATTGTTCATATGGATTTTGTTCAAATATTCTTGTTGGTGCTATTTCTAATCCTGTAATTCCTTTATCTTTTAAATATTTATATATTTTTTCATCATTGCTTTTATCCCATGCAATATTTGATATTGCTAGTTTCTTTTTATTCAACTTCTTCACCTTCTACAAATTTCTTTATATCTTCTAATATAAATTTCTTATTAAATATATATCCATTTTTTCCATTATAAATGTAATCATATTTCGTTTTAAAGTTATAATTTGGTATATTATCAGTTATCTCATTTACAAAGTCTTTTCCTTTTATATATTTGTATAACTCATTTATTGTTATTGGCTCTGTCGCTAAATTTAATGTTTTTATGTTGTTTTTTAGTGCACATTGTATATGTTCCCACAAATATGATAAATTATAAAATTGATATTTTCCTCTACTATCTGTGAAGTTTAAAGCACTAAATCCTATATTGTTAAAATATTTTTTCAATTCTTTCCTTTGTTCTTCTGATAATTCTATACATTTATAAAATCCATTTTCTTGTTTTGCATAATACTTTTCTATCAAATTATCTTTACTTAAAAGTTCTTTATATTTTTCTTCTTTTAGCATACTAGGAATTACATTAATTAAATCATATATGAAGTTCTTTTTTATATTTTTTCCATATAATCCAGGTAAGTGAACAATTAAGTGATTTCCATAATTCTCTCTTACCCATTGTTCTAAATAATATCTATTTTTTCCATATGCTTGTAAATCTTCTGGTATTATTTCTGTATCTTCATCAACATTTGTCGTATCTTTATAAACATCTATTGTAGATATTAGTACTATTTTTTTTGGATTTATCTTTTTTATGTTTTCTATTGCTCCGTTTATAACCTCAAAATCTTTTTCTGGGTCTTTGTTTGCTAAAAATTTTTGTGCTGGTACTCCACTATACACTAATAATTCTGGATTCTTTCCATATGCTTCTTGTATATTTTCTGAATTATATAACCCATCAAATTGATATTGATTATTTAAATTTGAACCTACAAATCCTGTATAACCTACTAATTGAGTTTTCATAACTACTCTCCTATTCCATTATTGAATACTTTATTTTTCTTAATCCTCTATATATTTTTCTTGCTATTTTTCCTGGTATTGTATTTAATAATCTTTCTAAACGATATATTCTATCATCCATTTGTTGTGATTGTGCATCTCCTGTTGGTAAGTAAACTTGCATTGTTGGATTATTCCAATAAAATGGCTGCCCATTTGTTAATAATAACATATATACTTCTTTTGAATATTTTTCAAATATTTTATCATGCCCTCGCAATGATGCTTGGTACAAATATATTCTCATCTTTTTATTAAATTGTCTTGACATTGAATCTTTTCTAACGCGATATAAGTTTAACTTTTCTGGTATAGAAACTCCTAAATATCCATGTTCTGCTAGACTTACCCATCCATCATAATCCTCCATTCCATATTCCATTTCTATTCTATTTTTTCCAAAATTTAGAAAGTCATTTTTTCTTATTACTGAATATGCAGCTAACATATTTGCACATAATAAATATGGAATGTGTATATTAAATGTTGGCCATACTCCTTGACTTCCTTCAAAGTATTGTACCCAACTATATACATATGAAACATTGCTATACTGATGTAATATATCAATTGCTCTTCTGTAGAATGTTTTATCTATTTTATCATCAGCATCTATAAATGCTACAAATTCTCCTTTTGCTACTTCTGCTCCTACATTTCTAGCATTTGCAAGTCCTTTGTTTTCTATGTTTATTATTCTTATTTGTTTGTCATTTTCATATTTTTTTAATACCTCTATACTTTCTTTGTCTGTGCTTCCATCATTTACAATAATAATCTCATAATTTTTATATTCTGATTCTTTTATACTGTCGATTGTTTCTGGAAGTACACTTCCTAAATTATAGTATGGAATAACTACTGATAATAAATCTTTTTCACCTTCGTAATTCTTTATATATGAATCTTTAGGCATTTCTTCTACGAATGGGAATTTCGTTTTTTGCTTATTTTTGTTTCTTATAACATCTTCAAAGAATTCTCTTCTTAATTTTAAGTTTGTTTCCATATTGCATAATTTATTAATTCTTTCTTTTGCATTATCTCCCATTGTCTTTAATTCATTATCATTCATATTTAATAATTGTTCTAATTTTGCTTCAAAGTCTCCTTCTTTTTCCCAGTCAAATATTAAACCATTCTTTCCAGATTCTTGTACCATTTCTGCCTGTCCACCACTTTTTGATACTAAAACAGGCTTTCCTAGCCACATTCCATAAATACAAGTATTAGGAAAGTTTTCATATAGAGATGGTATTGTTACTGCTGTTGCTGATAATATGTGTGGTATTAAGTCTAAATGTGGAATTGGTGGTAACATTTCTAAGTTGTCACTTTCTATATACTTAGCATATTTTTTCTTTAAATCTTCTCCTATTAAAGTGCCTTTAGATTCTAGTATTGTATCTCCACCTATTATTTTCACTTTAAAGTCTAATCCTTTTTTCCATAGCTTTTCTGCACCTTTAAGCATTTGTATAACACCTTTTCTATATTCTGTTCTACCAAAATATAGTAAAGTCTTTTTGTCAGATTTATAAGGATTATAATCTTTATATTTTTCTATTTCTTCTTTATCTATATCAAAAGGTAAGTTAATTACTTTTATCTTATCTTCAACTAGATATTGTAATTTATCTGCTAAGAATTGACTTGGGCATAATAGGGCATCTGCACCTTTAATACAAAATTTCTCCATTTCTCCAATCCAATAAAATGGTGCCTCATATGTATTGAATTGATTTACTTTTAATGTCTCAAAGCTTGGTGTATGTAAGTGAACTACTAGAGGTATATCTTTTAACTTTTCATTTAGCATTAATTTATTTTGTATGATATATTGCCCATATGCATTATATTCTTGCATCTCTATTATATCTGGTTTTCCATATTTATCTATTAAATTACTAATAACATCATAATATTGATAAGCTAAAGCATTGTCATATCCTAAATATGAATAGTATTCTCCTTCTCCTTGTATAAATCTTACAACCCTATATCCATCTTTAGAATTTTCTATCTTATTTTCTTTCAAGCTTCTTACTATTACAGTGACATCATCACCTGCTTTCGCAAACATTTTTGCGCAATTTTCTACATATGTACCTATTCCTCCTCCAAAGTCTGGTGCAAATTCTCCTGTTAAAAACCAAATTTTCATTTTAATCGTTCCTTTCTAATAATATATCTTCCTATTTTTTTTAGTCCTCTTATGACAAAAGACTTTGAAATTTTATATTGCAATATTTTATATTGATACTTTAAATTGCTATTTTTGCATTTTTTTATTTCGATTGCTTTGAATTTTTTCTTTAGTTCTTCTTTATATTTGGTATCAGATATATAAATCTTTTCTATGTTTCTACTATTTATGATATATTGTATAAAACTTATCCAATACTTTGAGTCTAAAAATGTTGTTAAATCATATACTGTACAAAATCGCTCATATTTTTGTCGATATAAATATGATGAATGATTACTTTGTTGCATTGTTATTATATATATATTCTTTTCTTTTGATTGTTTTTTTATTCTTTTGTACATTCCTTTGTCTGTGCCTAAATATGGTAATATATAAATGTCACCTTTTTGATTTTTATTTATTACTTCTATGTCTTCAATATTTTCTATTTTTTTATTTTCTAAAGATTTTATATTTTCGCCTTTTGGATAATATATCGCTTCTATTTTGTTTTTTATTTTATCTGCTTCTAACTTTAAATCTCTAGTTTTTAATTCATATTCCTTTTTAGTTGTATCATTTATGTCTGTTAATAAACTTTTTTTCCTTCTTCTATACCAAAATCCATAAAATCCTACTTGTACAGGAAACATGCTATTTGCTAGCATTCTAAGCCATAAATGCCAATCTTCATTAACATATCTTTTAGCTTGACCATATCCACCCAATTGTAGTATTTTTTCTTTTCTTATTAATGCTGTTGCAGTTATATGATTGTCTGTTTTCATCCTTTCGCTATCAAATATTGGATTTGATAAATAATTATATTTGCCAAATCCTACTGAATCAGTAAATGCCCAACTGGCTTTTTGATTCGTTTTTAAAGCAAAATATAGTGTTTCTATATATGTTGGCTCTATTAAATCATCTGCATCTAATGGTAATATATATTGTGTTTCCGAATGGCTAATTGCAAAATCCCTTCCTAGTGCTAGCCCCTCATTTTTTTTGTGATAAACCTTAATCCTGTTGTCTATTTTTTCTACTTCTTTTAAGTAATCTATAGCAATTTTATCTGTGCTTCCATCATCTACTATAATCCATTCCCAAGATTGAAAAGTTTGATTTAAAACACAGTTTATTGTTTGCCACATGAATTCATTTGCATTATAATAAGAAGTTATGATTGATACAATTGGTTTTATATTAGAATTTCCAATTTTTTCGTTTATTAGTAGTTTACCTGGTTCATATTTATATTTCCAAAAAAAGTTATCATCTTTCATAAATTATTTACCTTTACTTTGTTTATTTTTACATATTTGCTTCAAAAAACTGTTTATATATTGGGGTTATATTCTTCCAGTCCCATTTTTTTATATTTTCGATATTCTCTTTAGAAAGTTCTTCTAAAATTGACTTGTCTTCTAATATTCTTTTTAGATTATCTTTTAAACATTCTTTGCTTCGCTCTTTCATTATAAATTCTTTTTGCTTTTCTCCAAAAACTTCTTCTACAATTCCTACATTAGTAGATATTATAGGTAATCCCATTGCCATAGACTCTAAAATCGGATTTGGAGTTCCCTCATATCTTGAAGCACATACATATAAATGTATATTATTGTAAAAGTTAGGCATATCCTTATGGTCAATCATTCCTAAATTTTTATCCGCAAGTTTTAGTTCAAGCTTATATCCTTCTCCAATAAGTTCATTTATTGCTGGTTTTATTATGCCATTAACACCTTTCATGTCATCATCACCATCAGACCATACAAACTTACTATTTCCTGCCCATCCTACAATTAATGTATCCATGTTTTTTAATCTTTCTAAATTATTAGGCTTATATTCAATAATATCAATTCCATCTTGTGCTATTACACTTGGTTTTTTAGGAAATTCACTGTATATATTGGATAGTTTTCTTGATAAAACAAGATATGCCTTTCCATACTTCATTATATCGTCTGTTCTCCATTTTTCTTCTCCATCTAAATATAGATGGTCACATATGGAAAAAGTTATGTTTTTATTGTATATATATTTTTGTTTAAATTCTTCGAGTGTAGTACCTAGTTGTATTGCATAATCTTCCATTGCTTTTCTATCAATCAATGAAAGATATCCTCTCCATATAAAGTGTATTAAATCATATTCTTCGCAAAATAAGAATAATTTTATCATATTGCCTTCAAATATTCTCCCAGGTATTATATCAAAATCATATTCTTTTATATTGTTTTTTATATGGTGTGCCTCATTATCAAATGCCCAACCTTCAGAATCTATAATAAGAGCAATCTTTTTTTTCTCCATAATCATTTTCTCCCTAAAATTTTCTTTATTGTTTGTATAATCTTATAACTTCTTGAATATAAAATTGAATCTAATTGCCTTCTTAATATATTATTTTCTTCCATTAAATGTTGATTTAATATCTTTTCTTGTCCGCATTTTTCTTCTAATTGTTTAATATTTTCTTCTGATTTACTGTACTTTTGCTTATAATTATCTATTAAGAATTTATTCTCCTTCTCTAGAGTTTTTAATAAAATTTCATTATTATCCATATCTTTATAATTCCTCTGCAAATCTTTTTTCTAATTTTCTAAATATTAAATATCCCACAATACATAATACTATTCCCATGCCTAGTGGTATTAATAAATTTTGTACTTCTGGTGGCATTTTATTATAAAATATATTTCTATATGATTCTATTAAATACGCCATTGGATTTATCTTTATAAGCCATTGAAATGCTTCGGGTACATTTTTTGAAGTATATACAATTGGTGTTGCATAGAATAGTAATTGTATTATTATTCCTAATAAGTGTAATAGGTCTCTAAAATAAACACTAAAACTAGCTACAATAAACGCAAATCCTATAGATACAATATATTGTATTGCTAATATTACAAAATACCATACAATATTAACTGATAGTCCTATTCCTCCAAATAAAACAAATCCTATTATAATTATTGTCGATATTAAAAAGTTTATTCCTTCACTTGTTACAATTGATATCGGCAAAATTTCTCTTGGAAAATATACTTTTTTTATGATGTTTCCATTGTCTATGATACATGCTGCTCCTCTTAATATACATGATGAAAAATATTGCCATGGTATAAGTCCACAACATAGATACACTGTATAATTTTCTATATCACTTTTTAATATTATTTGAAATACTAATGCATATACAGCTATTTGCAAAAGTGGACTAATAAATGACCATAACACTCCTAAAAAAGAATTTTTATATCTTCCCCCTACATCTTTTTTTATATTTGTTTTTAATAGTTCTCTATAATTGTACAAATCTTTTACTACATTCATAATTTTTCTCCTTAACTAATTTCTTTTAAGTAGCTTTCTATAACTTTGTTTGGTTCATCATCCATTACTATTTCTCCATTATTTAACCATACTGCTCTATTACAAAATTCTTTTACTGTTCCTAAACTATGTGTTACAAATACCATAGTCTTTCCTTCTTCTTTTAATTCTTTCATTTTAGCAATACATTTATCTTGGAAATGTTGATCTCCTACTGCCAATACTTCATCTACTAATAGTATTTCTGCATCTACATTTATTGCTATGGCGAACGCAAGCCTCATATACATTCCTGATGAATATGTTCTTACTGGATTATCCATATAATCTTCTAATTCTGAAAATTCTATTATTTTATCGATTCTGTTATCTATTTCTTTTCTCGTAAGACCAAATATAGAAGCATTAAAATATATATTTTCTCTTCCTGAAAAGTCTGGATGAAATCCCGCCCCTAGTTCTAGCAAAGATGTTAACTTCCCATGTGTTGTTACCTTTCCTTTATTGGGATATATGATTTTAGTCATTAATTTTAGTAAGGTTGATTTTCCACTTCCATTTACCCCAATTAATGCAACTGCTTCTCCATTCTTTATGGTTAAATTAATATTTTTTAATACTTCTCTTTTTTCTTTTCTATTTCTATTCCAAAATAACATTTTTTCTTTTAAACTATTTGCCTTATCCATATATATATTAAAATATTTATATACATTTTGTACAATTATTCTGTCTTCTTTATTTTCTATGTCCATATAATTACTTCCTTCCCTATTTTTATGGGTACTTTTATTATGACTCAATATGTATATTTATAACATACAGTACCTTTTTTTTCAATACTTCTACTTGTATTTTTTGTCAAATTTTTTCGTTTTTATGAAGCCAGGTAAATATAAAAATATTATTAATATTTTATTTAATAAATTTTTTACATTTGCTAATTTCATACCTCTTTTTGCTAACACAGAAAACAAAATATAATGTTTAATTGTATACAGTCTCTTTTTAAATAATACTCCATTCATATTCCTTTGTAAAATCTCTTTAAAATATTCAAAATATCCTTGTGGATTTTCTATAAATACTTTTTGTATATTCTTCGTATAACCATCTTTTTGATATTCACACACCATAATTGGCTTATTGCAACAGATTATTTTATACTTTAAATCCATTTCATGGTGTAGTCTTGCTTCTGTTCCAAATCTTTCATTATTTTCTAATTTGTATCTATATTTTTTGCGAATATTGCTAAAATATACTAATGATTTTTCTCCATTTTCTCCTTCTTTAAAATATAAGTCAAACATTGTGGTTTCTTTGTTTTTAAATTCTTTTCCTATATTTTTATTTTGTAAATCATATTTTAAAAAACATATTGCATATATGTCTTTTCTGTATTTATTTTTGTTAAATTCCTCTTCTATAATGCTAAATGCATTTTCTATAAAATAGTCATCAGAGTCACATTCTATCATGACATCTCCTGTAGCATCCATTACTAAGTTATTTATTGCTACCATTTTCCCTTGGTTTTCTTGTTTTTTATACTTAATTTGTATTTTGTTTTCTTCTTTAAATTGTTCTACAATATGCTTTGTATTGTCTGTTGATCCATCATCCATTATTAACCATTCTATTTCTAGTTTTTCTTTTATATTTTTTATTAAACTTTCATATAATTTTTTTAGCATTTTCGCTCTATCATATGTTGCAGTTAATATTGATATCTTCATTCTTTTTCTCCACATTATTAATTTTTCTTTATGCCTGTTATTTCTATTAGTTGTTCTACCTTTTTTATTATTTGTTCATTGTTATATTCTTTTGATTTTTCTGTCTTTTTTATATTATCTGTATTTTCTAATACTTCTTTTAATCCTTTATATATTCCTTGTTCTGTATTTTCAAATATTTTACTTTCTTCGTATTCTTTTATTGTTTCTTTTGCTGCTGTATCTGTTATTAATATATATTTTCCTAATATTTGTGCTTCTAGTAATACCATTGGATAGCCTTCATAATTAGATAATAGTGCAAAATAATCTGCTTTTTTTATATATGGATATGGATTTTCTTTTGCTCCTAATAGTTTTATAGTTTCTTGACATTGTTCTTTTTGTATTATTTCTTCTAACCTCGTTCTTTCAGGTCCTTCGCCTATAACATATATATTGTGCTTTTTTCCTTCTTTTATTAATTTTGAATGTACTTTTATTAACCTATCTATTCCTTTTTGTTCTACTAATCTTGCTACTGTTACTATGTTTATTTCTTTCCCTTTTATTATTTCTTCGGCTTGTCCTTCTTTTGATTTTTCTATTATTCTGTTGCTATCTATATAATTATATATTACTGCTTTTTCTGATTCGTTTTTATATTGTTTTTCGAATTGTTCTAGATTGTCTTTACTTACAAATACTAATTTCTTGAATTTTTTGTATATGTTCTCATCTATTGTCTTTTTTATTTTTGCTTTAATTCCTGTTCCATATACTTTCGTTATATCATTATGTATCCATGCTATTTTTTTGTGTTTTTCTTTGCCTTGTGCAAATATTCTAGTTACTGGTCCTTCTAAAAATGCTACTTCTACATCATATTTATTTTTTATATATTTTTTATATATTTTTCTTTTTTCTAATAAGATTTTTATTGGTATTATTATTTTTCTTTGTATTTTTGTTAGCTCTTTATATTGTTTATTATATATACTTTTTAATTTTACTTCATCATTTAATTGTTTTTCTAATTCTCCTTTTGCATATATTGTAAATATTGTAATTTTACATTTTTTTTCTTTACTTAATTTGTTTGCTATGTCTACTAATACTCTTTCTGCTCCTCCTAATGTTAATCCTGTTATTCCAAATACTATTTTTTTCATTTTGGAGTTCCTTTCTGTTTGTTAATTATTCTTTCTTATATTTGACTTGTTATTATTCGTTTTGTCTTCTTTTTTTCGTGCTCATTATATCATATGGATTTTTAAAAAACAATGCCTTTATTGAGCTCCCCTTTATTAAGGTTGAGTTCTATTTAAAAGCATTGTTCTGTTTATTTTGTATATTATTTTTATATTGTATAATTTTCTATTTCTTCTTTTATTTTGTTTACAAAATCACCCAAACTCATTGCACCTATATCTCCATCTTTTCTTGAACGAACTCCTACACTGTGACTTTCTTCTTCTTTATCTCCTACTACTAACATATATGGTACTTTTTCAAGTTGTGCTTCACGAATTTTGTATCCGATTTTTTCATTTCTTTCATCAATCTCTACTCTTAATCCTACTTCTTCAAGCTCTTGTTTTAGTTTATTAGCATATTCTAAATGTTTTTCTGATATTGGTAATATCTTTGCTTGTACTGGTGCAAGCCATACTGGAAATGCTCCTGCAAAGTGTTCTGTTATTATTCCTATAAATCTTTCGAATGAACCAAATAATGCTCTGTGTATTAATATTGGAGTTTTCTTTTCTCCATCTTTATCTATATAACTCATATTGAAACGAAGTGGTAATTGAAAGTCTACTTGTACTGTTCCCATTTGCCATTCTCTTCCTAGACAGTCCTTCATTTTTATATCAATTTTTGGTCCGTAGAAAGCTCCATCTCCTTCGTTTATTCTGTAATTTGATTTTCCGCATATTTCATCTAATACATCTCTTAAATTTGCTTCTGCTTTATTCCAAAGTTCTAATTCGCCCATGTAATCATCTGGTCTTGTTGATAGTGTTAATTCAAAATCTAATTTGAATATGTCATATAGTTCTTTTGCTATACTTATTATATTTTTTATTTCTGAGCCAATTTGGTCTTCACATATAAAGTTGTGAGCATCATCTTGTCTAAACATTCTTACACGGAATAATCCATTTAGCTGACCTGATTTTTCGTTTCTATGGATTACATCAATATCATTAAATCTTAGTGGTAAATCTTTATAACTTCTTAGTTTTGATTGGAATATTTTTATTGCATTTGGACAGTTCATTGGTTTTAATGCTTGCTCGTTTCCATCAGAATCTGTTAGTACAAACATATCCTCTTTATAATGGTCCCAATGTCCTGATGTTTTCCAAAGTACACTACTGTTTAATTGAGGTCCTGAGAATTCTTGATATCCATTTTCTTTGTGTATTTTTCTCCACATATCAATTAAGATATTCATCATTGTAAATCCTTTTGGTAACCAATATGCCATTCCTGGTGCTGTTTCATCAAAGAAAAATAAGTCTAATTCTTTTCCAAGCTTTCTATGGTCTCTCTTTTTTGCTTCTTCTATTAGTTGTATATATTCTTCTAATTGGCTTGATTTAGGATATGCTATTCCATATATTCTTTGTAACATTTTGTTGTTTTCATTACCTCTCCAGTATGCTCCTGATGAAGTTAATATTTTTATTGCTTTTACTTTTCCTGTACTCATTAAGTGTGGTCCTGCACATAAGTCTGTAAATTCTCCTTGTTTATAAAATGATATTTCTTCTCCTTCTGGTAAGTCCTCTATTAATTCTACTTTGTAGTCTTCTCCCTTTTCTTTCATAAATTTTATTGCTTCTTCTCTTGGTAGTGTAAATCTTTCTATTTCTAAATCTTCTTTTATTATTTTTTTCATTTCTTCTTCTATTTTTGCTTTGTCTTCATCTGAAAATGGTTTTTCTATATCAAAATCATAATAAAATCCATTGTCTATTGATGGTCCTATTGCTAATTTTACATTCGGAAATATTCTTTTTATTGCTTGTGCCATTATGTGTGATGTTGTGTGCCAATATGCTTTTTTTCCTTCTATTGAACTCTCAAATGTATGTATATTTAATGTGCAATCTTTTTTTATTTGATATCTTAAATCTTTTATTTCTCCATCTACTTCTCCACATGTTGCTACTCTTGCTAGTCCTTCGCTTATTTTTTTTGCTACATCTGCTATACTACTTCCTTCTTCTGCTTCTAGTATAGCGCCATCTTTTAATGTTACTTTTACCATATTGGTTCCTCCTTTTTTTGTTTTATTGGAAATGTATTCCTGATTAATACAAAAACACCCCTATAGGTATTTTTATATTATACCTATAGGAGTGCTATTTTATTTTTTATATTTTAGCACGGTTCCATCCTATTTTTTTCTTAATTTAGATTATAACGCATCTATACGTCTAGCTTGTTTTCACTAGAAACTTTAAGAGCTAGTTTTTCAAACATGTTTTCTTGGAATAACTTTCAGCCTCGATTATTCCTCTCTTTTAGTAACCTTTATTTTACTTTTTCTCTTAATTGTTTTTTATATTCATTTTTTCTATATTTTTAGTTTACTACTTTTTTTACTTTGTGTCAATATTTTTATTTCATCTCAGCTTCTATATTTAATAATCTGTTATATTTAGCAACTCTATCTGTTCTGCAAGGTGCTCCTGTTTTTATTTGTCCTGAGTTTACTGCTACAGATAAATCAGCAATTGTTCTGTCTTCTGTTTCTCCTGATCTATGAGAAATTATTGTTTTATATCCATTTTTATGTGCTATATCTATACAGTCTAATGTTTCTGTTAATGTTCCTATTTGATTTGGTTTTATTAATATTGCATTTGCAACTTTTTCTGTTATTCCTCTTTGTAGTCTATATACATTTGTTACAAATAAATCATCTCCTACAAGTTGTACTTTGTCTCCTATTCTTTGTGTTAGTATCTTCCATGATTCCCAATCTTCTTCAGCTAGTCCATCTTCTATTGATGCAATTGGATATTTTTCTGTTAAGTCTACTAGATAATTTATCATTTCTTCTTTTGTTTTATATTCTCCTGTTTTCCAAAAATAATATCCATCTTTTCCTATCTTTTTTGCTTCTTCATACATTTCTGTGCTTGCTACATCTAGTCCTATTACTATATCTTTTATTGGCTCATATCCTGCTCTTACAACTGCTTCTATTATTAGTTGTATTGCTTGTTCTTCATTTTCTAAATTTGGTGCAAATCCTCCTTCATCTCCTACTGCTACTGAATATCCTTTTTCTTTTAATACTTTTTTTAGATGATGATATACTTCAACTCCTGTTTGTAGTCTTTCTTTAAATGTTTTTTCTCCTACTGGCATTATCATGAATTCTTGTATACTTAAATTATTGTCTGAATGTTTGCCTCCATTTAGTATATTCATCATTGGTATTGGTAATTGGTGGGCATTTACTCCACCAATATAATTGTATAAACTTAACCCTAATGAGTCTGCTGCAGCTTTCGCTACTGCTAGTGATACTCCTAATGTGGCATTTGCTCCTAGTTTAGATTTGTTCTCTGTTCCATCTATATTTAATAACAATTGGTCTACTTCTCTTTGATTATATGCATTCATTCCTCTTATCTTTTTTGCTACTTTTTCATTTACATTGTATACTGCTTTTTGTACCCCTTTTCCTAAATATCTATTTACATCTTCATCTCTTAATTCTACTGCTTCAAAACTTCCTGTTGATGCTCCAGATGGTACTATTGCTCTTCCATAGAATCCTCCTTCTAATATTACTTCTACCTGTACAGTTGGATTCCCTCTTGAGTCTAATACCTCTAGTGCTCTTATATCTTCTATTCCTAAGTAATCTCTCATTTTTAAAATACCTCCCTTTGAAGTTTTTTAAAGGAAATGCTAAACATTTTCTTTTTTCCTTTTTTGGTATTTTATCCCTTTTTTTATTTCTTATACATTTAGCCTGCTATATAATAGAAAAAAGTGGTTGATATTAACCACTTATAAAGTCTTCTATAATGCAGGTACTAATATCAAAGATATTGCACTGCTGAGTTATAACTTTATTATAATATATAATATGTGATTTTGTCAATTTCTATTCAAATTATTTTAGAAAAAGTTCTTTTATTTTTGCATCTATTAAATTTAATGTATTAGTTGATACTCTCAAATTAGCAAGAATGTCCGAAGAAGTTTTTGGATTATAAATTCTTTGTTTACTAATTGTAGTAATTTGACTAATTAGTGCAATACTTCCTTTCTTCATCTTTGCAATTTCTTTTTCTATATTTTTAAACTCAGTATTAAATTTTTCCACTTTTTCAGTTGCCAAGTTCCATATGTTTTCATATTCATTCGCTAATTTTAGAGACATATTATCACATATTTTCTTTAAATTAATATATATTTCATTTCCTATATTAAGTGTAGAACTATTATATTTTTTATTTTCTTTTATAGATGTTAATGGAATTACAGTTAAGGTTCCTGATGATAATGCATTATTTTTATCTAGAACAATACAATAATGTAAACCTCCTTCTTCATTTCCTACATTAAATCCTAAATTTGCCTTTATTATACTGCCCCTCTTATACTTTTTTAATAATTTTGGATTAAAATTTTCTTCATTTAAATTATATTTTGAAAAATCCTCAAACCAATAGGAAAGTAAATTGGCTTTTTTCAAGTTGTTATTTTCTATATGATAAGTTAATAATAAATCAATTTGATTTACTGCTATCTGTTTATGAGCAATAGCATTTATATATTCAGTTCTATTTTCTAGAATTTGTTTTTCTTCCAATATTATAATTCTCCTTAATATGTTTTAATTGTTAGTTATGATGCTATCTTATTTCTTAATTCTTTTGCATATTGAATTGTCGTATCATTTATTTCTCCTGATGAAATTCTTGCTATTTCTCTTATTACTTCATCTTCTTTTAATAATTCTATATTTGTATTTGTTCTTTCTCCTATTACTTTTTTGCTTATAAAATAATTGTAGTCTGCTTTAGCTGCTATGTTTGCTAAATGTGATATGCATAATACTTGATGTTTTTCTCCTATTGCACTTAATTTTTCTGCAACTGCTTTTCCTGCTTTTCCACTTATTCCTGTATCTATTTCGTCAAATACTAATACTGGCATATTATCTGTATCTGCTAGAACTTTCTTTATAGCTAACATTATTCTTGACATTTCTCCTCCTGATGCTATTTTTGTTAATGGCTTTTCATCTTCTCCTAAATTGGTTGTTATATAAAATTCTACTTGGTCTTTTCCATTTTCGAAAAATTCATCTTCGTTATAATCTATATGTATATTTATTCTTGCATTTTTCATTTCTAAGTCTTCTAATATTTCATTTATACTTCTATTTAACTTTTCTCCATTTTGTGCTCTTAATTCGTTCATTCTCTTTGCTAATCTTGTCATTTCTTTTTCTGTTTGTTTTATTTCTTCTTTTATCTTTTGGTTATATTCTTCTATGTTTTCTAATTTTTTTATTTCTTCTGATATTTCTTGCTTATATTTAATTATTTCTTCTATGTCATTTCCATATTTTCTTTTTAAATTATAGATTACATTTAACCTTTCTTCTATCTTATTTCTTTCTTCTTCATCGAAATTTACATCTTCTTTGTAACTTGATATGTCTCTTGATAATTCTTGTAATTCATAATATATATTTTTTAAGTCATTATTAAAGTTTTGGTATTTTTCATCTATTGTTTCTATCTTTTCTAGTGCCCTTACTGCATTACTTATTGTATCTATTGTTCCTTCTCCTATTGCTTCGTCTACTATATTTAAGCTTTCTATAATTCTTTCTGAATTTAATATCTTTTTTCTTCTTTCTTCTAGTTTTATTTCTTCTCCTGTCTTTAAATTTGCTTCTTCTATCTCATTTAATTGGTATTGTAATAAATCTAGTCTTCTTTGTTTTTCCTTTTCATCTCCATAGTTCTCTTTTAATTCTCTTTTCAATTGATTGTATTTTATGTATTTTTCTTTGTATTCTTCTTTTATTTGTTTTATTTCTTCTCCTATAAAATTATCTAAATATTTTATATGTGTTCTTGTGTCTAATATATTTTGGTTATCATTTTGCCCATGTATTTCTATATAATTTTTCATATATTCTTTTAATTCTGATACTGTTACTAACCTTCCATTTATTTTACATGTATTTCTTCCATTTGTGTATATTTCTCTTGATACTATTATGTTTCCATCTACAGCATTTTCATCTTCTGGTACGTATAAACATAACTCTACAAATGAATTCTCTTCTCCTTTTCTTATCATTTCTTTTGAAAATCTTCCTCCTGATATTATATCTAATGACCCTATTATTAATGATTTTCCTGCACCTGTTTCTCCTGTTAATACATTTAATCCTTTATTTAGATTTATTTCTATGTCATCTATTATTCCTATATTTTTTATGTGTAAATTTGTTATCATTTGATACCTCCATTTATTCTTAATTTATTGTACGAATTTTTATTCTATGAATATTTGTTTGTTGTTATTTTATTACCAAATTTTTGTTTTGTCAATACATTTTTTTATTTTTTATATAAAATTTTTTGCAAGGAAAATTTCATTTGCCAGTGCAACATTTTTTATAAATGCTCACTCGTTCAT
>CAMUDX010000013.1 GCA_947087745.1 uncultured Clostridium sp.
GCTTTTTTTCCAGTGAGCGGGAATTCCCGCTCACTGGAAAAAAAGCTGTTTTTGTAAAAGTATATTATAAATGGTAAAAGTATATGATGTTAGTACTTGCCAAATCAAACAAAGTAAAGTATAATTGAAAAGTAAAAAACAAACGATAAAGACTACACAAATAAGCGAAAGGAATGAAACAAAATGAAAGCAATAGAAATAAGAAATAAATATCTAAATTATTTTAAAAGAAATGGGCACAAAATAATACCATCAGCACCATTAATTCCAGAAAATGACCCATCAGTATTATTTAATACAGCAGGAATGCAACCATTAGTGCCATATTTATTAGGAGAAAAACATCCAGAAGGAACGAGATTAACAGACTACCAAAAATGTGTAAGGACAAACGATATAGATGAAGTAGGGGACAATAGACACTTAACATATTTTGAAATGCTAGGAAACTGGTCATTAGGGGATTATTTTAAAGAAGAAGCAATAAAAATGAGTTATGAATTCTTAACAAAAGAATTAGGAATACCAGTAGAAAAAATATCAGTAACTTGTTTTGCAGGCGATGAAGACTGTGATAGAGATGAAACAACAGCAGAATGTTGGAAAAAAGTAGGAATACCAGAAGAAAGAATATATTATTTTGGCAAAGATGATAACTGGTGGATAGCAGGAAATGAAGGTCCATGTGGACCAGACACAGAAATGTTTTATGACACAGGAAAAACAAAATGTTCGGAAGAGTGTAACCCATCATGTGGATGTGGAAAATATGTAGAAATATGGAATAATGTATTTATGGAATTCTATAAAAGCAAAGATGGAAAATACACAAAGCTATCACAAAAAAATGTAGATACAGGTTTAGGGATAGAAAGAATGACAATGTTATTACAAGGAAAGAAAACACCATTTGAAACAGAATTATTTGCACCAGTAATGGAAAAATTAGAAGAGTTACAAAAAGTAGATAGTATATCAAGCAGAAGGATAGTAGCAGAACATTTACGTTCAAGTATGATGATAATAAGTGATGGAGGAAGACCAAGTAATATAGACAGGGGATATGTATTAAGAAGACTAATAAGAAGAATGATAAGACATATCAACAAGTTACAAATATCATTACAAGAATTATCAAGTTTAATAGAATTAAATATAGAAGCATTAAAAGAAATGTATCCAGAATTAAAAGCAAATAAAGAAACAATAAAAAGTGTAATACTAGAAGAAAAAGACAAATTTGTAAAAACACTTGAACATGGAGAAAAAGAGTTCATAAAAGAAATGAATAAATTAAAAGAAGAAGGAAAAGCTAAAATAGATGGAAAAGTAGTATTTAAGTTATACGACACATATGGCTTCCCACCTGAAGTAACAGAAGATTTGGCAAAAGAACATGAACTAGAAATAGACAAGGAAGGATTCGAAAAGTTATATAAAGAACATCAAGAGCTATCAAGACAAGGATCAGAGCAAAAATTCAAAGGTGGATTAGCAGACCAAAATGAACAAACAATAGCATATCATACAGCCACACATTTATTACACAAAGCATTAAAAACAGTATTAGGTGAACATGTAAAACAAAGTGGATCAAATATAACACAAGAAAGATTAAGATTTGACTTTACACATCCACAAAAAATGACACCTGAAGAAATAAAACAAGTAGAAGAATTAGTAAACGAGCAGATTAAGAGAGACTTAAAGGTAGTATGTGAAGAAATGACATATGATGAAGCAAAAGCATCAGGAGCAATAGGATTATTTACAAATAAATATGGAGAAAAAGTAAAAGTATATACAATAGGTGATTTCAGTAAAGAAATATGTGGAGGACCTCATGTAGAACATACAGGAGATATGGGAACATTCAAAATAAAAAAAGAAGAGTCAAGTTCATCAGGAATAAGAAGAATAAAAGCTGTACTTATAAAATAATAAGAACAGTAAATTTAAAGAAAGGAGAAGGTGTTAGTTTAAAAGCTAATATCTACTGTGAAAAATGGAAGATTGCATATTTTGCAAAATGGTAAAAGGGGAAGTACCAATAAATAAAGTATATGAAGATGAAGATATACTTGCATTTTATGATATAAATCCAGCAACACCGATACATATATTAGTAATACCAAAAAAGCATATAGACTGTGTAGCACATATGAAAAAAGAAGATGAACCACTAATAGGCAAAATATATGGAGTAATAAATAAAATAGCAGAAGAAAAGGGATTTAAAGAACAAGGATTTAGAGTAATAGTAAATTCTGGAAAAGATAGTGGTCAAGAAGTAATGCACTTACACTTTCATGTTCTTGCAGGAACAAAAATGGGAGATAAAATAGTATAATCAATAACAGATATTGTAAAACTATATGCACAATAGAAAAATTTTATTATTAAACTTATAATAATAATAAATTACAAAAATATTGCAGAATAATGTAAGAAATGGTATAATTAGATATAGGATAAAACGGAATCAAAAGAGGAGGTAATAATATGTACGAAAAAAGTAAATATAGCAATTTCTTAACAATATTATTAATAGTAATAATTATAGCTGTAATAGGATTAATAGTCTTTTTCAGCTATAGAGTATATACAAGATATGCAGATGAACAAGATGCAAGTAAATTTGTAAGTAATTTCGGACAACAAATAAAGCCAACTGACAAAGATGATAATGATAATAACAATCCAGGTGAAGTAGATGATGATCCATTAAATAATGTAGAGACAATAGAAACAGAAGGCTCAACAGGAAAGAAACAAATATATAAAGGATTTGAAGTAGTAGGAACAATAGAAATACCAAAAATAAAATTGGCATATCCAATAATAGCAGAGCCATCAAAAAAAGCAATAGAAAAATCTGTAGCCATATTATATGGACCAGGACCAAATCAACCAGGGAATACTGTAATAATAGGGCATAACTATAGAAATGGGCAATTCTTTTCAAACAATAAAAAATTAGCAATAGGAGACAAAATATATATAACAGATTTAACAGGAAAAAAATTAACATACACAATATACGATAAATTCGAAACAGAAGCTAATGATACAGACTTTATGGTAAGAAATACAAATGGAGCAAGAGAAATTTCATTACAAACATGTACAGATGATGGAACATATAGATTAATTATAGTAGCTAAATGTGATTTAGATAAATAAATTTAATAAGATAAATCAAAAAGATACTAATAATTTAATCCAAGTGGGATAAATAAAGAAAATAAAAAAACGCCCACTTGGTTTTTTAATTTATTATGAAAGGATTATATATTAAAATGGATAAAACAAAAAGAGAGATACAAAAAAGAATAGAAGAACTAAGGAAAAAGACAGATTATTATGCAACAAAATATTATGATGAAGACAAATCAGAAATATCAGATTTTGAATATGATATGTTAATGGTAGAATTAAGAAATCTAGAAAAAGAAAATCCAGAATTTATTTCAAAAGACTCTCTTACCCAAAAAGTTGGAGGAAAAGTAAGAGAAGGTTTCAAAAAAGTAGAACATGAAGTACCACTTCAAAGTTTGCAAGATGTTTTTAGCTTTGAAGAAGTAGAAGAATTTTTAAATCGAGTAGAAAAACAAGCCAAAGAAAATAATATAGAAGAAGTAGAATATGTTGTAGAAACAAAAATAGATGGGCTATCTGCAGCATTAGAATACAAAGGCGGAAAATTACAAAGAGGAGCAACAAGAGGAAACGGATTAGTAGGAGAAGATGTAACAGAAAATATAAAAACGATAAAGACAATACCAAAAGAAATAAAAGATAAAATAGATATAACAGTAAGAGGAGAAGTATTTATAGCAAAAGAAGAATTTGAAAAATTAAATCAAGAAAGAGAAAAAAACGAAGAAGAATTATTTGCAAATGCAAGAAATGCTGCAGCAGGCTCATTAAGACAGCTAGATAGCAGTATAACAGAGAAAAGACCACTTGATATATATATATTTAATGTACAAAAAATAGCAGGAAAAGAATTTAATTCACATTATGAAGAATTAGAATATTTAGAAAAACAAGGATTTAATGTAAACCCTATAAAAATACTATGCAAAAATAAAGAAGAAGTGTATAATGCAATAAACAAAATAGGACAAGAAAGAGAAAAACTAACATTTGGAATAGATGGGGCTGTTGTAAAAGTAGATAACTTAAAATTTAGAACAATATTAGGAACTACATCAAAAGTACCCAAATGGGCAGTAGCATACAAATATCCACCAGAAAGAAAAGAAACAAAGTTAAAGGATATAATATGCCAAGTTGGAAGAACAGGAGCAATTACACCAATGGCAATATTAGAGCCAGTAGTAGTAGCAGGCTCAAAAATATCGAAGACAACATTACACAATGAAGATTTTATAAAAGAAAAAGACTTAAAAATAGGAGATATAGTATCTATCCAAAAAGCGGGAGATGTAATACCAGAAGTAGTAGAAGTAATAAAATCTAAAAGAACTGGTAGTGAAAAGGAATTTAAAATGCCAACACAATGTCCAATATGTGGAGCACCAGCCGTAAGAGAAGAAGGAGAGGCAGCAGTAAGATGCACAGGTATAGAATGTCCAGCAAAATTGCACAGAAATTTAGTACATTTTGTATCAAGAGAAGCCATGGATATAGAAGGATTAGGAGAGAATATAATTTTACAATTATTAGATAACAAATTAATTAGTAATATTGCAGATATATATAACTTAAAATTAGAAGATATTGCATCATTAAAAAAGAATGGGCAAAAATTTGCACAGAATTTAAAAGACAGCATTGAAACTAGTAAAAATAATGAATTATATAAACTAATAACAGCTTTAGGAATAAGGCATGTTGGAAGTAAAGCAGCTAAAACATTAGCAAAAAGATATAAAAGTATAGATGAATTGGCAAATGCAAGTGTTGAAGATTTAAGTATGGTAGAAGAAATAGGTCCAATTGTAGCAAATAGCATAAGAGACTTTTTTACACAAGAACAGACTATGGATTTAATAGATAAATTAAAAGAAGCAGGTGTAAATACAGTATATAAAGATGATGATAACGAGGATTTAAGATTTAATGGTAAAACCTTTGTATTAACAGGTAGTTTAGAAGATTTTACTAGAGACGAGGCATCTGATTTAATTGAAAGACATGGTGGTAAAGTTTCTAGTTCAGTATCTAAAAAAACAAGCTATGTCTTAGCAGGAGAAGAAGCTGGAAGTAAATTGACAAAGGCACAAAGTTTAGGTGTTCAAATAATTTCAGAGGCAGAATTTAAAGATATGATTGAATAGTATTTTAATATTTTAAATCATAATTATGGAGGAAATGAATGATGGAAGGATATACTTTTGAAAAAATGTGGCTAGATTTGCAAAATGGTTATCAAATATATTACACATATGTGCGAAATAGATATGTGCTGTTTAAAACAGCTAAAAATTGCTATACGCAAAAACTGTTGACAGATAATCCTAAAAATCCACAGCCTAAAATGTCTATGTTAACATTGAAAAGAGTGAAAGAGATTTTTCCTTATATGGAAGATATTGAGTATAAGGTGGGAACATCTGAGATAGAAAATTTGTAAACATTGATATGAGCGAGTTTGGTAAATAAAATGAAAACATGAAATTTTATAAAAAACTTGAAAAAACAATCAATTTTATTAAAAGAGTAAAAAATGATAGCCTAGCTGGTAGGTAGGGAATATGTCCATTGACATAGCTAAAATAAAAAATTTAATATGCCGATTACAGGAATAGAGTGTTATAAAAATAGCACTTTATTTTTTTAGATTTGCACAAAATTTAATTTTAAAGTTTTTTTGGTAAAAATATTGCATTTTTGTGAGTATGTTTTTATAAGTTCTTAAATAGCGTTATAACCTGTATTTATGAGCGTTTACTGCATTTTTGGTTTTGAAGGATATTCTTATAAATTGTTATAATTTCTTATGTTTTTACCTTCAAAAGTAGTAAGTTAGTAGTAAAAATTTAGAAATCTTTTAAAGTATTAGTTTTAAATATTAAAAAAATACTATGGCATTGCACAGTATAAGAGTATCTATTTATAAAAACGAGACTTAGTGGCATAGCCACTCAAGTCTTCGTCATAATAAGGTATAGTATTACCCTTATTATGTAACATGAAGCATGTAGCAAAATAATTTTACTATTATTTAAATATTCAATCTAGCAGTAATGAAAAATTGTAATGATTATAATTAATGCTTAATTATTTCTGTCTTCAGTTAGATAATTATCTAAATAATTAATCCACTCTGGAACGTTTTCTTCTTCTAAAAAATGATAGAGAAACAAAACCATTATATTGTGCCTTTCTAATGCCTCTTTTTTTCCAGAATTAGTTAGCATTAAATCTTTCAGTCTAAATAGTTTTTCAAACATATGAGTAACAACCGTTCCAACTTTTTTTGTCATATAATCAGTTGCTGACATATTTAACGTAGGATATATATTTTTATCAAAAAATAAATTGTTATGTGCTAGATTATATTGATAACTACGAAGTATACCAGTAGCCCCAATTCCGTCACACATATCAGCATCCGATACTATCATACCCTCAAGTGTTGTTGGACTAATTCCTTTTAATCTTTTGCTATATCCAATGGTTTTAATAGCATTTAAAACTTGCTCTTTAATATTATCCGCGACAGAGCATTGTTTTAAAATATTTTTAGCATTTGTTAAATTATCAGCACTTTCCATTCCAAATAATTTATAATCGTCAACATCGTGCAATAATGCTATTAAAGCAACTATATCTTTATTTGCATTTTCTATTTCAGCAAACTTCAAAGATAAATTCAATACTCTATTGACATGTTCCATTCCGTGACCAGAATTATCCTTATCTAGTAGTTTACATACCTGTTTTTTTATTTCTTCTATCATTGTAGATACCTCCTTTTTTTTAATTTGATTATACCATAAAAATGATAATTTTTCATTTTTGTATTTTATTATATTTTAAGAATGATATTATTTTATAAAGTAGTAAATTAGTAGTAAATTTAACTCCATATTTTGTTAATATACCTAGAATAAAGACTTTTTGGTAATAATCAATATTTTTAATATAAAAGCTAATAGATTTACAGGTACAAATAAATGAAGTAAAAGATTTAGAAATTCAATATGAAATATTAAAAGAAGAAATAAAAAAACTTATATATACAATAAGAGGAAAACAAGTAATGATAGATAGCGATGTTGCAAGGTTGTATCATTATAAAATGAAAGTATTAAATTTAACAGTAAGAAGGAATATAGAAAGATTTCCAGAAGAATTTTGTTTTCAACTAACATAAAATGAATTTCAAACTTTGAGGTTCCAATTTGGAACTTCAAAACAAAATGAATCACAAAATTTGAGGTTTCAAATTGAAACCTCAAAGCAAAGTACCGAAATAAGTAATAATTTGAGAGGTGGAAGAAGATATTTACCATATGTTTTTACAGAACAAGGAATTGCTATGTTGGCAGTGTTTTAAAGAATGATATAGCAGTAAAAGTTAGCTTAAATATAATCAATTCATTTATAGAAATGAGAAAGTTTATAGCATCAAATGGACAAGTATTTGAGAGATTGACTAATATGGAATATAAATTACTAGAACATGACAAAAAATTTGATATAGTATTTGACCAATTATAGAAAGAAGAAAATATAAAACAAAAAATATTTTTCGAAGGACAAATATATGATGCATATAGTTTAATAATTGATATAATAAAGAAAGCAAATAGAAAGATTACTATTATAGATAATTATATAGATGACAGTATTTTAAAGATGTTGGCAAAAAAAATAAAAATGTAGAAGTCACAATATTAATATCTATAAAAAGTAATATACAAAATATAGATATACAAAAATTTAATAAAGAATATCCAATATTAAGGGGAGCAAGAACAGATAAATTTCATGATAGATTTGTATTATTAGATAATAAAGAGATGTATCATTTAGGTGCTTCAATAAAAGATTTAGGTAAAAAATGTTTTGCTATATCAAAAGTAGAAAATGAAGAGATGATAGATTTAATAAAAAAGGCAATTTAACATTTGAAAAAACAATAAAATAAATATAGATAAAAAATATACTCAACATAATTCTAGAAGGAGAAACATGTACAAAAGAATAATATATGCTAAAATAAAAAATATAATTTAAGAGTTTATCTAGGTTTATAAGAACTGAGAGATAAAGAGTAACAAAAAAGCAAATACTTACTATACTTGAAGATGAGATTAACAAGTCTTGCAAAGGAGTCTTAAAAGAGATTATTTTGTTAGGATTTTTTTGATGAAGGGAGAAAAGCAAGAAGCTTATAATTGCTTTTCTCCTTGCTTTGGCTTAGTTTACATTTCATCCATCAACTTTTTTGTAATAAATTGGCCTACGTAGAAGTGCGTTTCACCAAGTTCCCAATATGGTTAACCAAAAGTTTCAATTTCAAACCAAAATTCATAAATGAGTCCTTCAGGACCTTTTGGTCCATATATATAAGTATACTTTAAATCTTTAGAATCTACATTTTCTAATGAGAGAAATTCTGTAGCAAATGTCATTTCAGCTTGCATAAAATTGCCAAGCATTTTTACATCTGCTTCTGTGTACTCGAAATAGCTTTTTTCATCTTCCAATTGATTTTCTAATACATAGTATAGCAATAAAGTAAAAATGAAAACTATTGCCAAGACAAAAAGTGATAAATAAAAGAATTGCCGTTTCAACTTCGTGTTCTTTAAATTGTACATAAGCCTGTTTTCTCCTTTTCTAATAATTGATTTAGGATAATATAAAAATTTAATCTATTATATACTATTATTTAATCTTTTTCAAAAGTTTCAACACAATATTTTCTACATAACATATACTTAAGATAGAGATTACAAGTTAATTAAAAAATTTGTCTCACATTTTCTTATAAGTATGAAAAAACAACTATTGAAAAAGAAATATTAATGATGTATAATAGCAAAAGAAAATAGCAAGAGGAGGAAAAAGAAGAATGGCAGTAAAAATAGATGGAAAAGAATTAGCACAAAAGACAAGAAACAAACTAAAAATAAAATGCGAAGAAATAAAACAAAAAGGAATAAAGCCAAAACTAGCAGTAATATTAGTAGGAGATGACAAAGCATCAAAAGTATATGTAAAAAACAAAAACAAAGCATGTGAAGAAGTAGGAATAGAATTTCAAGAATACATATTAGAAGGAGAAACAACAACACAAGAAGAACTAATAAAACTAATAGAAGAATTAAACAAAGACAACAGCATACATGGAATATTATTACAAAGTCCAATACCAAAGCATTTAGACATAAACGAAGCATTCAGAACAATAACTCCAAACAAAGATGTAGACGGATTTAATCCAGTAAATGTAGGAAAGTTATGTTTAGGACAAGACACATTCATATCATGTACACCATATGGAGTAATGAGAATGTTTGAAGAATACAACATAGAACTAGAAGGAAAAAGAGTAGTAATAATAGGAAGAAGCAATATAGTAGGAAAACCGCTAATACAAACATGTCTAAACAAAAATGCAACAATAACAGTATGCCATTCACGAACACAAAACTTATCAGAAATCACAAAACAAGCAGATATATTAATAGCAGCAATAGGAAAATCAAAATTCATAAAAGCAGAAATGATAAAAGAAGGAGCAGTAGTAATAGATGTAGGAATAAATAGAGGAGAAGATGGAAAGTTAACAGGAGATGTAGACTATGAAGAAGTAGAAAAAAAAGCAAGTTATATAACACCTGTTCCAGGAGGGGTAGGACCAATGACAATAGCAATGTTAATGAACAATGTAATAAAAGCAGCGGGGCAGTTAGAAAATTAAAAACAGCATTATAATAAATTATAAAAAACAACAAATATCATCAACACTATTAAAGAAAAAACGAAAGGAGAAAATTAGCTATAAACGAAAACGAAAAAAAGTGTTGGATATGGGCAACATTAATAAAAGAAATAGGGACAAAAAAGAAAGCAAATATAATAAAACAATTCAGTAGCATAGAAGAATTATACAATGCAACAAAAGAGGAACTTTTAAGTAAAAGAGACATAGGAGAAAAAACAGCAGAAATATTATTAGACAAAGAAAAAAGAAAAAACCTAAACAATCACTTAGAATATATAAAAAACAACAACATAGAAATAATAACCATAAAAGACAAAGAGTATCCACAAATACTAAAACAGATATATGACCCACCAATAGCAATATATTTAATAGGAAATAAAGAAATATTAAATAATACAAATATAGCAATAATAGGATGTAGGGAATGTAGCAAATACGGAAAGAACATGGCAAGACAATTAGCATATAATATAGCAAACAATAAAATAAACATAGTAAGTGGATTAGCAAAAGGAATAGATGCAGAAAGTCATATAGGAGCAATACAAGCAAATGCAAAAACGATAGCTGTTCTAGGAAATGGAATAGATACAATATATCCAAAAGAAAATATAACCATAGCAAAAGAAATAATAGAAAAAGGCGGAGCTATAATTACAGAATATCCATTAGGAACAATACCACAAAGAAAGAACTTTCCAGAAAGAAATAGAATAGTCAGTGGAATTAGTAAAGGAGTCATTGTAGTAGAAGCAAAAGAAAAAAGCGGAACACTAATAACAGTGGATTTTGCATTAGAACAAGGAAGAGATGTATTTGTAGTACCAGGAAATTTAAACTCCAAAAATTCAGTAGGAACTAATGAACTAATAAAACAAGGAGCAAAAATCATTACAAACTATAAAGATGTAGTTGAAGAATATAAAGGAGGAGAAATATGAAATTCTATATAGATTTAGACTATACTATGCTTGATACAGTCAAATTTCATGAAGCTAGATACAAAATGTTAGAAAGCTATGGAGTTCCAATAGAAGCACAAAAAGAAATGGAAAAATACATAGTAGAAGTTGAAAAGAAATTAATAAACTTAGATTACTTATGTATTAAGATATGCGAAAAATATAATTTACCAAAAGAAGAAGTATTAATGCAACTACATAAAATTGTGGATAATTGCTACATATATTTATATGATGATACAATAGAATTTTTACAATATCTAAAAAGTAAAGGACATCAAACTTGCATGTTAACATGGGGAGATAGAGAATTACAACAAGAAAAAGTAAAAGGAGCAAGAATAGAAAAATATTTTGATGAAATCATAACTACAGATGAATTAAAATTCAAAATAGACATAAATTATGAAAATGGAATATTTTTAGATGATAACCCAAGAGATTTAGAAGGACTATATAAAAATAATCCTAAAGAAGTAATTAGAATAAAGCGAGAAGGTGGAGAGTATTCAGAAAAACCACTAAATATAGAAATAGAAGAATACAAAACACTTAGAGAATTACAGCAAAGATTAGAACAAGAATCAAGAGAAAATTAAAGGAAGAGACAAGAAAGAGAAGAATTAGAAATATAACATGAATTAAAAGCTAAATGAAAGGAATGTGAAGGTATGGAAAAGAAGAAAGTCGTAATATTAGGAGGAGGAACAGGGTCATCAAGAATCCTAATGAGTCTAAAAGATTTACCTATAGACATAACAGCAGTAATAACTGTTTCAGATAATGGGCGTAGTACAGGAAGATTAAGAGAGGAATTCTCAATTCCAGCTGTTGGAGATATTAGAAAGGTATTAAGTAATTTATCAACATTACCAGATGAAGTAAAAGAAGTAATGGAATCAAGATTATCAACAAACAATGATAGTTTAAATAGTCATGCTATAGGAAACCTAATATTAACTTCATTATTTAAAAGCACAAAAAGCTTAAAAGTAAGTATAGAAAGACTAAGTACATTATTACAAGTAAAACATACTGTTCTTCCATTATCAGAAGACAATTTAACATTAATAGGAGAGACTGTAGATGGAGAAATAATTGAAGGAGAAGAACAAATAACAACATCAAACAAAAAGTATAAAAGAATAGGATACAAAGAAGAGCCACATGTATTACCAGAAGTAATAGAAAAAATACAAAATGCAGACTTAGTAATAATAAGCTTGGGAAGTTTATATACAAGTATATTACCACATCTAACATGTAAAGATATAGTAAAAGCAATCAATGAAACACCAGCAAAAGTAATGTATGTATGTAATGCGATGACACAACCAGGGGAAACAGATGGATTTGGAGTAAGTGATCATGTAAACACATTAGAAAAATACATTGGAAAAAATACTATAGATGTAGTAATAGCAAGTAATACAAAAATCAATGAAGATATATTAAAAAAATATGAAACTAAAGAACAAAAAGATCAAGTTACTATAGACTATGAAAATTTAAAAGATGTACATTATGAAGTAATAGAAAGTGACTTATTAACAACAAAAGAAGGGAAAATTACACACAACAGTCTAAAACTAAGTTCAGTAATATTTTCATATTTAAACAGATAATGTAAATAATAAATCAAAAAGGAGAGAGAGTTAGCTTTTTCAAAAAGCTAACTTTACTAAGTAAAATGGAATTTTCAATATTATATGCGATAAATACAATACACAATAATATATTAGATAATATAATGAAGGTAATAACTATTTTAGGAGATGCAGGAATTATATGGCTAGTAATAGCACTTATATTGATATTAAAGACAAAAACTAGAAGATGTGGAATACTAATTATAATTGCATTAGTTCTAGGATTATTAATAGGAAATTTTTTATTAAAAAACATAATTGCAAGACCAAGACCTTTTACTGTAGACAAAACAATAAACTTATTAATACAAATGCCAAATGACTACTCATTTCCATCATGTCATACAATGGCATCATTTGAGGCAGCAGTAATAATATTTTTACACAATAAAAAATGGGGAATACCAGTAATGATTTTAGCTATATTAATAGGATTTTCAAGAATGTATTTATTTGTACATTATCCATCAGATGTAGTATTTGGTGCTATTTTAGGAAGTTTAATAGCAATAATAGTATTCTATGGAGAAAATAAATATAGAAAAATACGATTTTCTTAGCCAAAATACTTGTTTTTTTTGCAATTTTGTAAGATAATATATAAGAGAAATAAAAAATTAATGAGGGGAAGCATATGAATTTAATAGACAAATTTTTAAAAAAACTAAATACTAACAGAAACACATTTATGACATTTGTATTAACACTACTTACTGTCTATTTTGCAGTTGATAGAATTGTAGAAATGCTATTTATGATTTTTACTGGAGCATCTCTTTCATATTGGGGACCAATTCAATATACATTAGTACTTGCATGCCCAACATTTGCATTCCTGTTTTCAGGAACTTCAGCATTTGCAACATCAAAGAAACAAAAAGTAACATTATTCTATACATATTTAATAGGATTATATGTTATAGCAGTTTCGATGTTTACTCAATGGCTTAATATGGGATGTTGGTTTTTATTTATATCTGTTCCAAACTATGTAGAAATAGCAGAAAACTTCAAAGACTTAATATTACCAGCATTTCGTGCTTTATCAGTATATTTACCACTTGTAACAGTAATGCCATTTATAAAATGGATAATATTAAGCTTAGATGATAGTACAGAAATAAAACGTTCTTTATGGGACTACAGAGGTATTGACTTATCAGATAAATCAAAAGGACATGGAATATATACATGTGATATAGATTTATTTAAAGATGCAGAATCAGGAAAAACAGTAACTTTTGCAGAAGCAAAAAGATTTCAAGCATTACTTGTATGTGGAGGATCTGGTAGTGGAAAAACATCGCTTGTATTTGAGCCAAACATAGCAAAAGACTTAGAAAAAAAATTATTTTATTTTAACATATCAAAAGAAATGGGATATACAGCTTTAAAAACTGGACTAGCAACACTAAACTGCCCATATGACAATGATTATATAAATGAACATTTTTCGCTAGATATGATAATACCAATATCATCAAAAGAAAACTTATATAAAACATACATGAAAAAGATGCTATTATCATCAGCACCATATATATATAGAAATTTAGGGTTATCATATATAGCACCAGATTATGAAACAATTTCACATATTATTAGTATATGTAAGAACTTTAAATTAAAATATAATTTAATAGACCCAGCAGACCCAAATTCAATAGGAATGAATCCATTTGTATATGATGATATATCAAAAATATCAACAACAATAAATTCAGTTTTAAAAGAGATATATTTTGCAGCACATATGGAAGAAGGAGAAGAGATTCATGCTAATGATGAAGATGCTACAATACAAGCAATAGAAAACATATCTATGTTATTAAAAGAAATGTATCCTAGAATGAATCAAGGAAATTTACCAAATTTAGAAGATATGTTAAAAATATTATCAAATTTTGATTTAGCGGAAAAAATGTGTAAAGTATTAGAAGCAGATGAAGAATTAGCAGAAAACTATGCAGTAATGTTATCATACTTTAAGAGAAACTTTTATAAGAATGGAAAAGGTAGAGAGCAAACAGAGGAGAAATTATCTTTCCTTGCAACTCAACTTGATAAATTAATAAGGCTACCAGGAATAAAATCCACATTATGTAACAGACACAACAACATAAATTTTGACAAGATGCTTGAAGAAGCACAAATAAACTTGGTATGTACAAGAAGAGGAGACTTAGGACCATCAAGCCATAAAGCATTTGGACTATTCTATATAATAGCAATGCAAAATGCAGTACTTAGACGTCCAGGAAGTGAAACAACTAGAATACCACATTTCTTATATATTGATGAATTTCCAGAATTCCTATGTCGTTCTATTGATACAATATTCACAATGTATAGAAAATACAGAGTAGGTACAATAGTTGCAGTACAAAGTATATCACAATTAGCTACTACAAATTCAAAACTTAATTTACAAAAAGCAATATTAGCAAACTGTGCAAATAAAATATTCACAGGAAACGCTGAAATAGATGAGATACAATGGTGGTCTAGTGAATTCGGAAAAAGAAGAAAATGGGCATACTCAAGTTCAATGGACATGTCTAAACTTGAATACGATTCAAAAATTTCTGGAGTTAAATGGGATTGGGAACTTTATTTTCCGCTTGGAAAATTACAAAATCTTTCTATCACATCATGTGCGTATGCAATTAGAGATGATAATAATAGACCAATGGTTGGTGAAGGAAAATTAAAACCTATAAGTGATAAATGTAAGGAAGAACAGATACCAAAGTTTTACAACTTTGTTAAATTTGCACAAGGTAACTCTAATAATGTTAATGATGATGAAGATAATAACAGAAAATCAAAGTTTAAACCAGAAAATATAAATTTTGATAATACAGATACTGAAATAGACCCAATACAAACAGATACAAACTTATTATTTGATAACCAAGATGCTATAGTGGTAGATTTTAAGAAAAAGTTAAATGAATAAATAGGAAAGAATAGAATTTCTAAGCGATTATAATCGTAAAGAAATTCTATTTTTAAATTTAAATATTATATAAATTGATTAAACTATACTAATAAATCAGATATTATTATTTTTTGTGGCTATATTTCAATTTAGTTGCTAATCCACCTCTTATATGTCTTTCTGCCTTATTTTCATCAAGTATTTCTCTGACCTCATGAGCTAATCCAGGATTTATTTTTACTAATCTATCAGATACGTCTTTATGTACAGTACTTTTACTTACACCAAATTTTATCGCTGCACCTCTTACTGTGTCTTTTGTATTTATTATATAATGAGCTAATTCCACTGCTCTTTCTTCTATAGATATTCCTTTCATACATAAAAACCTCCATATTGAATACTCTTTTTGTTTAATTGTATTCTTTAATGACTTGTATTAGAACAAAAGCAAAATTTTTTGTGTCATGTGTCATGGGGACGTTCTTTTTGACACACTGTTTGCATTGCTAGTTTATATAAGAAATTATTAAGTAAAACAGAAGTGTGTCAAAAAGAACGTCCCCATGACACATGACACAAATTATAGGTTTAAGTGATTTTAGATTTTAATATTGCAAAAATGTACAAATTATGATATATATAATAGGAATGTAAATTATGTTACAGAAAAGAGGTAAACATATGATAGCAATTGGTAGTGACCATGGAGGATACAAACTAAAAGAAGAGATAAAAAGATATTTAGAAGAACAAAATATAGAATACAAAGACTATGGAACGAGTAATGAAGAGAGGACAGATTACCCAATATATGCATCAAAGATAGCAAAAGCAATAATAAATAAAGAATGTGATAAAGGAATACTATTATGTAGGTCAGGACATGGAATGACAATAACAGCAAATAAATTTAAAGGAATAAGAGCCGCAACTATATCAAGTGAAGAAGAAGCAAAATTTGCAAAATCAGATGATGATATCAATGTAATAACATTAGGAGGAGATTATATAACAATTAATCAAGCAATATGCATAATAAGAACTTGGTTAGGAACAGAATTTAAAGGTGGAAGATATCAAGAAAGACTAGATATGATAGAAAAAATAGAAAAAGAAAACATGAAATAATTGGAGGTCTTTATATGTGGGGAAATATAGCAATAGGTTTTTTCATAGCATTTATAGTAACAATGATGGCTACACCATACACAATAAAAATAGCAAAAAAGATAGGAGCTGTTGATGTACCAAAAGATAAAAGAAGAATGCATACAAGAGAAATGCCAAAATTTGGAGGACCAGCAGTAATATTAGGAGTAATAGTATCAGTTATATATCTAATAATAATTATAAGTATGGAAGGAAACATAAATTTATTTACAGAGGAAAGCTATGGAAAAAAGCTAATAGGAATACTTTTAGGAACAATAATAATTGCAATAGTTGGTATATTAGATGATATAAAAAACATAAAACCAATAGTAAAATTATTTGGACAATTAATTGCGGCAGGGGTGGTAATATCATTTGGAATAAAAATAGAACATATAACAATACCATTCTTATATGAAGTTGGGTTAAGTGAAGCATTTTCGATATTATTAACTGCAATATGGATAGTAGGAATAACAAATGCAATCAATTTAATAGATGGATTAGATGGTTTATCATCAGGTATAACATTGATATCTAGTATATCGTTATTAATAATATTTTTGTTAAATGGCTCACCTATGTTAGCAATAATATTAGTAAGTGCATTGATAGGAGCGTTAGTAGGATTTTTACCATTTAACTTTGCACCAGCAAAAACATTTATAGGTGATACAGGCTCTAATTTTCTAGGCTTCATGTTATCTATAATATCAATAGTAGGAGTTGCCAAAACATATACAATGGCAGTAATAGTATTGCCTGTAATAGTATTAGGATTTCCTATATTTGATGTAATATGTGCAATAATAAGAAGACTAATAAAAGGAAAATCGATAAAAGCAGTATTTATGGCAGACAAAGGACATTTGCACCACAGACTAGTAGCAAAAGGATTTAGCCAAAAGCAAGCAGTATTAATACTATATGGATTAAGTGCGGCATTTGGAATGTTTGCAGTAATACTATTTGATAGTGGAATATGGAAAGCAATATCATTTTTATTAATGGTTGCAGTTGCTGTAGCAGTAGGATATAAAAACTTTTTTAAAGATAAAAAAATGGACAATGCAAAATATGAATGTATTGTATGTAAATATATCTATAATCCAAAGGTTGGAAATGAGAGAAATGGAATAAAGCCAGGAACTACTTTTAGTGAATTACCAGTAGACTGGGTATGCCCAGTATGTGGAGAAAGAAAAGATATGTTTGAGAGAAATGAATAAAGGAGAGAAATAAAAAATGGAGAAAAATAAAATATCTGTAATAGTACCTATATATAATGCAGAAAGATATGTAGCAAAATCAATAGAATCATTAATAGAACAAACGTTAAAAGAAATAGAAATTATATTAGTTGATGATGGAGCAAAAGATAATTCAGGAGCAATATGTGATGAATATGCAAAAAAAGATGAAAGAATACTAGTAGTACATAAAGAAAATGGGGGATTAGCAGATGCAAGAAATGCTGGAATGAAAGTAGCAACAGGAAAATACATAATGTTTTTAGATGCTGATGATTTATTTGAACCAGATTCATGCAAAAATATGTATAATATGATAGAAAAAACTAATTCTGATTATGTAATAGGAAATTACAGAATGATAGAAGAAGATGGGACAAGATATAAAAATCCAGCATTTGATGTAGAGAAATTTCAAGAATTCGAAATAGATAAAAATGATTTTATAAAATCATTTTTCATAATGAACTCAACAGCATGGAACAAAATATATAGAACACAATTCTTATTAGATAATGACATAACATTTAAAGTACCATCACCATCAGAAGATGATTATTTTACATCAATGTGCTATATAAAAGGAAAAAAAGGCTATTACACATCAAAAGTAATATATTTATATAGAAACTGCCAAAATTCAATATCTAAAAACTGTTCTTTAAAGTATTTTAAAGGTATAAATTATGCATACCAAATGACATATAAAAGTTTTAGAGACAATAATGAAATAAACTTTTATAGATATGCATATGCAAAGAAAAATGCATATTTAGTGTGCCAATTAATTGACTCAGAAATGGTAACAGATGAAGAAAAAATAGAATGTTTAAAAGATTTTGAATGGTATTTTGATTTAAGTGATGAATTAAAAATAAATACAGTACATGAGTCTCTACAAAAAGTAATGAAATTAATAAAGATGAAAGACTATAATAATGCAATAATAGAAATGAATAAACTAAAAGAATATAGAAAAACTTTACCAGATAATGTAAAAAAGAGAATGTCTTTTCCAACAGCAGAAAACTATGCAGTAATGGGAAAATATGATAGTGAATTTAAAAAATAATATAGTTATATGATGTAAAAAAGGAATAAAAACTAGTAGAGAAGGGAAAAATAATGTTTAAATTAAAATATGAGAAGAGGTATCAAAACCAAATATATACAAAATATGATATAACATTTCCAGAAGAAGATTATTATTATTTAGAAGAAAATATATTCTGTGTAGCAGATGGAGTAACAAGAGATTTAGTAGGAGGAGAAATAAGACCATATCCACAAACTAAAGAAGAAGCACAATATATAGCACAACATTATCCAAGCCCTAGTGGAGCATATGAATCTTCTAAGATTATAGCAAACAGTTTTGTAAAGTATATGAAAGAAAATAAAGAAAACAAAAGTGAGGAAGCAGTAAAAGAAGCAATAAGAAAAGCAAATAAAGATGTATGGGAAATAAATAAGAACAGAAATATAGATTATGTAGGAGAAGACTTATATTGCTCTGAAGCAGTAGGAGGGATAATAACAGAAAACTATTTATATTGTTTTTCTATTGGAGATTGCTATATCAAAGTATTTGATGAAAGTATAGATGAGATATTCTGCACAGAAAATGACCACTTATGGATGGAAGAATTTGAAGAACAATATTTAAAAAAAGGAAAATATGATTGGTTTGATCCAAGATCAAGACTTTTGATAAGAGGAGCATTAAGGAATAACTATCTAGTAACTTATAACGGAAAAAAAGTAGGATACGGAGCATTAACAGGAGAAGAAAGAGCAATAGATTTTATAAAAATATATAAAATTCCATTAGATAATGCCAAATATGTTGTAGCTTATTCAGATGGATGTATGCCATATTTTGAAAATAAAAAAGAAGCAGGAGAGACATTGAATAATCCAGATAGAATAAAAGTTAATGGAAGTGAAAGAACATTAGTAATATATGAGAATACATAAAACAATATTATGGAAAGGAGGTTGCTAGCAATGAAGCTAGCAATAAATGTAAAGATGAGAAAAGTAATATTATTTGGAGTACCAACACATGGAAATATAGGAGATGCAGCAATTGTAATAGCAGAAGAGAAATTTATAAGAGATAATTTAAATAAATATGAATATATAAAAATATTAGATGATGAAACAAAAGAAAAAATCGAAGAAATGAAAAATATAATAAAAGATGAAGACATAATATTACTACATGGTGGCGGAAATTTAGGAGATGAATACATGATTTGTGAAGAAAGAAGACGAATGGTAATAGAAGCATTTCCGAACAATAAAATAATATTAATGCCACAGTCAATTTATTTTAATGATACAGAAATTGGAAAAAAGGAATTAGAAAATACAAAAAAACTATATAATAATCATAAACATTTAACTTTAGTAGCAAGAGAAGAAGTATCATTTAATATAATGAAAAAAGAATTTCCAAATGTAAATGTAATATTAACGCCAGACATAGTAATGTATTTAAATAAAACACAAAATACAGAGAGACATGGAGTTGTTCTAGCTATGAGAAAAGATATAGAAAAAATATTAACAGCTGAACAAATGGAAAAAATAAATGATGATATTTCTAAATACTTTGAAAATAAAACAATAACAGATACACATCTAGGGGATGCAGAAATAAGTTGTGAAATGAGAGAAAAAGTAGTTGAAGATAAATTAGAAGAATTTAGAAAATCACAATTAGTTATAACAGATAGATTACATGGAATGATATTTGCTGCGATAACAAGTACACCATGTATAGCATTAGGTAATTATAATCACAAAATAGAATCAAGCTTTGAATGGCTAAGACATAAAGAATATATTAAATTTTTGAAAGATACAAAAGATTTAGAAGAAGCAATAACAGAATTGAAAGACAAAAATGTCAATTATACTAATGAATTTGCAGTAAAGGAATATAAACAAATATTAGACATAATAAATGACTAGGAGTGATATATATGATACCAAAAAAAGTACACTATATTTGGTTAGGAGGAAAACCAAAAGATAAGTTAACAGAGATATGTCTATTAACTTGGAAAGATAAGATGCCAGAATATGAATTAATAGAATGGAATGAAAGAAATTTAGACTTAGATAAAATTTCAAAAGAAAGTGAATACTTCGCAGAATGTAGAAAACGTAATCTATATGCATTTATGGCAGACTATTTAAGAATAAAAATATTGTATGAGCAAGGTGGAATATATATAGACACAGATGTACAAGCAATAAAATCATTAAATCCTTTATTAGATAGAGATTTAATATTAGGGTATGAAGAATGGACACTACATACTACAAAGAGAAAAATAGGAACAGGATTTATAGCAGCAGATAAAGGTAATTGGTTCATTAAAAAGATATATAATTTTTATAATAATGAAATAATGAATTCAGAAATGTTTATAATACCTGCAATTATTACTAATCTATATAACAATTTAAATGATGAAGAAAGAAAAAAAATAGAAATATTGCCTAAAGAATATTTCGCACCATATGACTCAAGTGGAAAAATAAAATTTAGTCAAGATTTAATTACAGAGAATACATATACAATACATTGGTTTTCAAATAGTTGGGGAAACTTTAAAAGTAGAAAGTGGATACAAGTAAAACACATAAACAATCCTATAAAAAGAGAAATGGCGATAATAAGAAATAGAATAGATTTTTATAAGGAAAAAAGAGAAATAAAGAAAGGAAAAAAGTAGAATGGAAAAGTTATTAATAATAGGACACAAAAATCCAGACACAGACTCAATATGTTCAAGCATAGCATTAGCAGAAATACAAAAAAAGATGACAGGAGAAGAAGTAGAAGCAGTAAGATTAGGAAACATAAACCAAGAAACAGAATACGCATTAAATTACTTTGGAGTAGAAACACAAAGAATGATAGAAAAGGTAGAAGAGGGACAAAAAGTAATACTAGTAGATCATAATGAATTCACACAAAGTGTAGAAGGAATAGAAAAAGCTAAAATATTAGGAGTAATGGACCATCACAAAATAGCAAATTTCCAAACATCAGAGCCACTATTTTATATGGCACAACCAGTAGGATGTACAGCAACAATAATATATGAGATATGCTTAATGAACAATATAGAAATAAGCAAACAAACAGCAGGACTATTATTAAGTGCAATAATATCAGATACATTATTATTAAAATCACCAACATGTACACCAAAAGATATAGAAATGGCAAACAAGCTTGAAAAGATTGCAGAAGTAGACAAAGAAGTATATGGACTAGAAATGCTAAAAGCAGGAACTAAGCTAGATGGATATACAGAAGAAGAACTATTAAACTTAGACTCAAAGAAATTTGAAAAAGACAATGTAAAATATATGATAGCACAAGTAAATACAGTAAGCATAGAAGATGTATTAAAAAGACAAGAAAAAATAGAAGAAGCAATGAAAAAAGTAATAGAAGAAAATTCATTAGACTTATGTTTATTAGCAATAACAGACATAGTAAATAGCAATTCAGAAGCAGTAGTAATAGGAAAAAGAACAGACATAATAGAAAAAACATATACAATAGAGAATAACAGAGCATTTATGCCAGGAGTGGTATCAAGAAAAAAACAGATTATACCATTAATAGAATCAAATATTTAAAATATAAAGGAGGATATGTTAGTAATAGGATACTAACATAAGTTAAAAAATATGAAAATAAATAATATATCAAAAATAATAATCATATTTATAATAGCAATGTTCATGATGATACAAACATCAATAGCATCAACAACAGGAATAATAACATATGATACTGTAAGAGTAAGAAGAGATCCAGAACAAGACCTTAAAAAAACAAAAACTTATGCTTTAGTATCAATAGGAGATAAAGTTGAAGTATTAGCAAAAGAAGGAAACTGGTATAAAATAACATGCACATATGAAGGAAAGCAAGTAACAGGGTATGTTAGAGAAGATTTAATAAAAGTAAAAGACCCTGAAAAACTAGATACAAGTAGCAATAATAATAGTAACAGTAATAACAATAATAGTAATAATAGTAACAGCAATAACAGTAATAATAACAATAGTAATAATAATCAAAATACACAAACAAGTAATCCAAACACTTCAAATGAGAATCCAACAGAGCAGCCTAATAATTCTACACCACCATCAACAGAACAACCTACAAACCAATATGAAACGACATTAACAGCAATAAAACTTGGACAAAATCAAATCAAGGAAGGTAATAAAATAAAATTAACAAGTGATACAAATATAAAAATATTACCAGTAGTAAATTCAACTAACATTGGACAAATTACTTCAGGGACACAAGTAACTATTGTAGAAGTTGTAAATAAGTGGGTAAGAATAGAAACAGAGGAGCTAATTGGATGGGCAAGAGTAGAATAATACTAGAAATAGTTTTAGGATATATTATAGGTATTCTATGGGGGCTATACTTAGATATAAGTATAGCCCTGCTATATGCAACAATACTTCTAATAATCAAATTAATTTCATTCACAAGAATATATAAATACATTAAATTAATAACAAAAAAATCAACAATAATTTTAATCATAATATCATCATTAATTTCAAATATAATATTAATAAATCAAAACAATAAATACGAAAAATTATTTAAGCAAGTTGAAAAAGTAGAAATAATAGGTATGGTAGTTGACAATGGAGTAAACAAAGAATATACGAATAAGTACAAAGTAAAAATCAAACAATTAAACGAAACAGATAAATATAAAAATACATATATATATTTGCAATATAAAGGAACATTAGAATACGGAGATTTAATATATATCAAAGGAAATTTCAAAGAGCCTGAAGTAGCAAGAAATTACAAAGGATTTAATTATAAGAATTATCTAAAAACACAAAAAATATATGGGACTGTAGCAGGACAAACAGTAAACATAATTAGTGAAAAACAAAATAATATTTTATTGGCATATTTTAATAATACATTCTTAAAAATAAAAAGAGAAATAGAAGAGAATTTTGATGAGAATACAAGTAGTGTACTGTTAGGAATTTTATTAGGATATACTGATGAAATAAGTGAAGAAACAAGGCAGAATTTCTCAGATAGCAATATTTCACATATTTTAGCAGTATCAGGAATGCATATTTCATATATTGTAATACGGAATAACTTTTATACTAAATAAATTATCAGGCAAAAAATGTAGTAGAATAATAACAATAATATTTTTAATAATATATATGTTATTAACAGGTTTTAGCCCATCAGTTGTTAGAGCTAGTATAATGTCAATATTATTCTTGAATTCTAAATTGGTATATCGAAAAAATGATATATGGACAAGCATTTCGTTATCATTATTAATTTTGCTAATATATAATCCATTTTTGATAACAAATATAAGTGTACAATTTACATACATTGCGACATTAGGAATAGTTCTATTACAAAAGAATATTTTAAGATTTTTTATAAATATACGAATAAGGGATAAAAGGAATATATTAAGAAAAAGAAAAATTACAAATAATAAAATTTCAAAGATTTTAAATTTTATTTATGAAATTTTATCAGTAAGTTTATCAGCACAAATAGCTATATTGCCAATCAGTATTATATCATTTAATACATTTAGTCTAACATTTTTAATCACAAACTTTTTAATAAGTTTTATTATTTCACCAATTATTATTTTAGGACTAATACTTATAATTATAATAGTATTAGGATTTAAACAAATTAATTTCATTAATTTAATTCTAAAAATTTTAATCAATTTTTTAATAAAGATTTCAGAAATATGTAGTAAATTTCCATTTAGTAAAATTATTGCTACTACTCCTGAGGTATGGAAAGTATTGCTATATTATTTATCTATAATAATTGTAAATTATGTATATTCAATCTGTCAAAATAACAGACTTACGACTTTCCAACAGAGAATAAAAAATATTGTATATTTAATTAAATACAAGATTAGAGAAAGTAAAAATATAATATCTAGTATTATTATTGTTATTTTTATATTTTATTTAATATTTAATTTACAAAGTAAAGATTTACAAATTCATTTTATAGATGTTGGTCAAGGAGATAATACTTTGATAATTACTCCATATAACAAAACAATTTTAATTGATGGAGGAGGTAGTGAAACTTATAAAGTGGGGGAGAAAGTTTTAGTTCCATATTTGCTAGATAGAAAAGTTAAAACAATAGATTATATGTTTATAAGCCACTTTGATACAGATCATGTGAGTCGGTTTATTAACAGTTATGGAAGAATTAAAAGTAAAAAATGCAGTGATAGGAAAACAATTTAAAACTTGTGACAATTATGAAAAGTTTATAGAAATTGTGAAGAAAAAGAAAATTAAAGTTGTAGTTGTGGAATCAGGAGAGAAGATTAATATTGAGAAGTATCTTTATTTTGATGTTTTATGGCCTAATTCAAGCAATATAATTTCAGATAATGTATTAAATAATAATTCATTAGTTTGCAAGTTAGTATATAAAAATTTTTCAATGCTTTTTACAGGTGATATTGAAGAAATGGCTGAGAGAAAAATTATGGAGGAATATAAAAATTTAAATATTTTAGAGTCAAATGTACTAAAAGTTGGACATCATGGCTCAAAAACATCTAGTATTCAAGAGTTTTTAAATAGAGTAAAACCTCAAATTGCCTTGATTGGAGTTGGCAAAAATAATACTTTTGGTCATCCAAGTGATAATGTTTTAGAAAGACTAAAGGCTATTGGCGTAAAAATTTATAGAACTGATGTAATGGGTGAGATTACTATAAATGTAACTAATAAAAGTAGAATAAGAATTGAAAAATTTATAAAATAAGAAAAGTGGATGTTAACGAAAGCAAAGCTTTCGACATCCACATGTGCATTTTGCTTCGCAAATATGCACAGACTAATGAAACTTAACCTTTTTGTATACGAAAAAATCTTCGATTTTTCCTATACAATAAAAAAAATGCAACTAAAAATAGTTGCACATAATAGAAAGGAATGTTATAATAATATGAGTAAAATAGAAAAAGAAATAGAAAGATTAAAATCAAGACCAAAAGATTTTACATATGATGAAGTAAAAAGACTATTAAATAATTTAGGATTTATTGAATATAATAAAGGAAAAACATCTGGGTCAAGAGTTGAATTTAAACATAATTCAAATAAAAAGATAATATTACATAAACCGCATCCAAGTAATATACTAAAACCATATCAAATTAATGATATACTAAAACAATTAAAAGAATGGGAGGTTATATAATGAAAAATATTATGAAATATAAAGGATATTGGGCAGAAATAAAATACAGTGATGAAGATGAATGCTTTTGTGGAGCTATTGAAGGACTAAAAAATACTTCAATATCTTTTGAAGGAAATACAGTACAAGAATTAAAAAAAGATTTCAAAGATGCAATTGATTTCTATTTAGAAGATTGTGAAACTAATAATGAAATACCTGAAAAGCAATGCAAAGGCTCATTAAATGTTAGACTAGGTGTAGAGCTTCATAATAAAGCAAAAATGAAATCGATAGAAAAAAATATATCAATAAATGAATTAATAAAAAATGCAGTTATCGCATATTTAGAGACAAATAAAAGTAGAAACTAGCAAGAATTTAATATTGATTGGAAAGAGCCCATCTAATTGAAGGGCTCTTTTGTATTTCTCAAATGAAAAATGGACCATTTTGGACCAGTATTATAATTGAAATTTGGACCAATTAGTTACATAACCATGTATTAAATTATATTAAAATTTATTAACGTGTCAAAACTAAAATGCATTGATAAATCAAGTATTGACACTTATACTAAATTTTAATTTTAATCAATTAAGAGGTTATATATCGTTTTTATGTTATTTAAAAATCTTAATTATAAGGTGGTCCATTTTTCGCTCGTTAAATACATATGGGATACAATTAATAATATTCCTATAGAAGAGATAACAAAGGAAACAATTATGGGAATTTTTGAGAATCCATGTGCTATTGCAGACAATAGCGGAAAAATGTCATCATATGAGCCACATTTGATGACAATGTACAGCCTTACTCCAAAAGTAATTGGAATGATTAAGAAACAGGCTCCTGATGTAAAATTGGTTGGATTTAAATTACTTGATGGGGTAAGCAAAGAGGAACTTTTAAGAGTAGCGACAAAATTGCGTGAAAAAAATCAGGCAGACTATATCGTTGCCAATGATTTATCCAAGATAGGAGGCGGAAAGCACTGGGCAATGGTAGTCGGAGAAAATGGCGTTGTATGCGAATGCCAAAATAAAAAGGATATTGCTATTGCAATTGAAAATTTAATGTTCTAAAAGTCATCTGTAGATATGGGTGTAGCTCTGCTATGCCCAGATATAAAGGGAAAGAGCCACAACCTAAAGGAAGTGGCTCTTATCTTAGAAATTAATTCTCCAAATCATACAGTACTGATTTAGCAATATCATCTGCGTAACCAGTATAGATTGCAGGAGCCAACTCAAGAAGAACAGTCTTATCTTCATCAGACAAAACATCAAGAGAATTGATAAACTTATGAATGTCATCCCTATAGACAGTTCCTCCCTCTGTTAACTTCTTAATCTGACTATATGCGCCATCAGATATACCATACTTAAGTAACATAGCCTGAATAGGATGTAATAAAACTTCCCATCTGCTATTAATGTCAGCAGAGATAATTTCCTTATCGGCTTCAATTTTTTGCAGTCCTCCAATAGCCTGCTCAATCGCTTGAAGCGAATAGGCAAATGCAACTCCAATGTTCCTGAGTAAAGAAGAATCCGATAAATCTCTTTGCATGCTGGATATTGGAAGCTCATTAGAGAGCATGTTACAAATGGCATTTGACATCTTGATATTCGCTTCACTGTTTTCGAAGCTACTATTGCCAACTTCTGGCTTTACAGCAATTTGTTTGAAATACCCTTTACTGATATACAGCAACATATCCAAATCAAGATTCCGAAGGACATTGTTGAAATGGAGAATGCCATCAAGGATATTGCAGATGCAGTCATAATTTCCAATCTGAGTTGTTACAGAATCGAAGTCCAACTGCAAGAAACCTTCAATGAACTGTTCTGATAACTTCTGCCAAATTACTTCAGGAAATGCCAAAGATAGTCCTGAATAATTACCTGCATCACCATTTAATTTAGCACAAATGGAAATTGACTGTATATTTTTCAGAGATTTACGTAGACGGTACAAGTATACTGCAAACTCCTTGCTAACCGAAGTGGGAGCTACCGGTTGCTCACCATGAGTGTGAGTGAGCATAGGTATGCCAAGATTTTGATTTGTAATAATATTGATAACATTAATCAGTTTCTCAGCTGCTGGTATCCAAACTTCCTCCAAAGCAGAAGAAATCATTTTGGCATATGATACATTAATAATGTCTTCTGATGTACACCCGAAATGCACGAAACTCATGAGGTTATCAAAACCAAGTACCTTAAGTCGCTCAGCCACAAAGAGCACAACAGATTTTACATCATTGTTGGTTAGGCTCTTAAATTCATTTACCTTCATAAAAGATTTACCAGAGAATGTTCTATAAATTGATAAGATTTCTTCTTGTACAGCCTCTGACTCATAAGAATTTAAGATATCTGATGTGTGGAGATTGTTCAGCAAGAAAACCAGCCAATATACTTCAAACATAACACTGTATTTCACCAAAGCAAATTCAGAGAAGTATGGCGAAAGTTTCTTGCCAGTTTCAGCATAACGACCATCCATCGGTCCTACTGCCAAGTATTCAGCAGGAACTGTAGAGGAATCTCCAATAATTTCTAACACTGGACCTGACTCTCCGAATGGATGGAGAATAAAACCTTTTTGACCTCCTCTGGGATTTTCTGGCTGTGTTAAACTGCTAGTTACATCTTTCCGTTGCATAGTCTCATCAACTAAATTTGGATTATCTTTTTCCATAAGATATATCCCCTTTCTAAAGTTATTTAACTATTGCCTTCCTATGTTGCTAAAATATTTAGAAGTTTGATAGTTATGGAGATATTATACTATAATTTACATAAAAAGTAAATAATTTTATATAATTATTACTAAGAAAAGAATTAACAAACTATTTTCTAATCTAAAAGAATAAGACCACCAAAACTTGGAAATAATAGAAACAAAGAAAAATTAAGTATAATGAGGTGGTAGGTTTGAATAAAGAAAATATAATAGTAGGAATAATAGCAATAATAGTATTAATAGGAGCAATATTTACTGCAATTATAATAAGAAATGAAAAACAATCAAATGATAAGCAATCAAAAGAAAATAATATTGTACTAAATGATGAAGTCAGTGACGAATGCACAGAAGAGTATGCCAAAAGTATAATAGAGGTAGCAGAGCAAACAAGCTCAACAGAAGAAAAGGTATCTGCCAATGCAATGCTAGTATTAAAAAAATATTATAAACAATGCGAACATACAATAAATGAATATGCTGAGATTCCTCCTGAGTTTGTAAATATGACAGAAAAAGAAATTCAAGAAGAATATCCTGAATGGGATTTAATAGGATTCTCGTCAAATGAAGTAATACTATATAAAGAGTTTAGTCAAAGATGTGGAGAACATTTTAATGTAAAAATTGAATCAGGAAAAATAGTTGTATATAAAGTATTAGAAAATGGGCAATTAGAGTTATATGAAAAAACAAATATTGATACAGAGTATTTAACAGAAACTGATTTAATTAATATGAGAAATGGATTAGATATATATGGTAAAGAAGAACTTAATAAAATGTTAGAAGACTTTGAATAGAAAATTTTATAGTTTTCCTATACAATAAAAAATTGGATGCCTAAATAGGGCATCCTTTCAAATTTTGATTAATCATCTATAATAACATCTTTATGCAAATCATCTTTATTTATAAAACCTTTAGAATATAGAGCTTTTATATACATAATAAGAGCAAAAACTGTACAAACAATTGCTAAACAATATAAAGCAAAATCAAAATTCAAAACAGCACTAAGAGTAACATCAAATTGCTTTATAAGTAAAGAGCCAATAATAGCTAAATAAAGTAAAACAGTAGCTAATTTACCATACCATTTGCTATACACAACTATATTTTTTCCATAAAGAAATGTAGCACCACAAATTAGAATTAATTCTTTAGCCATTAAAATTAGCAAAATCCATGGTGGAATCATCTTTGTAAGTACAAGCATAGCAATAATACATATTTGTGTAATCTTATCAGCTAAAGGGTCTAGCAATTTGCCTAAATTGGAAACTAAATTAAATTTCCTAGCAATAAATCCATCTGCAATATCAGTAAATGCAGATAAAGTAAAAACTAAAATTGCTGCTACATAATCTTGTGTATAAATATTATTAAGAATTATTGGTATTAGTACAAATCTAAAAAGTGATAATATATTAGGGATATGTTTTTTCATATATTTATTCCTCCATATTTTTAACAGTATACTCAAAAAACACAAAATTAAACTGTGTTAAAGCTATAATAGCATAAAATATTAAGTGATACTGAATTCTAGTTCATCATTTTCTACATTAATAGATACGAATTGTCCGTGTAAAAGTTCACCTTTTAAAATCATATCAGAAAGTTCATCTTCTACATATCTTTGAATAGCTCTTCTTAAAGGACGAGCACCAAATTTTAGATTAGTACCTTTATCTAAAATAAAATCTTTTGCTGTATTGCTTAATGCTAATGTAATATTTTTATCTCTTAAAGCGGATAAAGTATCTTTTAACATTAGGTCAACTATTTCTAATAGTTGTTCTTTTGTCAAACTATTAAATACAACAATTTCATCAACTCTATTTAAAAATTCAGGTCTAAAGATTTCTTTTAAACTATCTTCTATTTTATTTTTATTAATAGATTGTTGTGCAAAACCTATAGAATTTGTATTTAAGTTTGAGCCAGCATTTGAAGTCATAATTATTATAGTATTTTCAAAATTGATTGTATTTCCTTGGCTATCAGTTAATCTACCATCGTCTAACACTTGTAATAAAATATTAAATACATCAGGATGAGCTTTTTCTATTTCATCTAATAAAATTATAGAATAAGGTTTTCTTTTTACTTTTTCAGTAAGTTGACCTGCATCATCATATCCAACATAACCTGGAGGTGCACCTATTAATTTTGATGTTGAATGACTTTCCATATATTCAGACATATCAATTCTTATAATATTATCTTCACTACCAAACATTTCATAAGCTAGGCTTTTAGCAAGTTCTGTTTTACCAACTCCAGTAGGTCCAACAAATATAAAAGAAGGTGGGCGTTTAGTAGTTTTTAAACCAGCACGATTTCTTCTAATAGCTCTTGAAACAGCACTGACAGCTTCATCTTGACCTATAACTTTAGTATGAAGATTTGTTTCTAAATTTAAAAGTTTTTGTGTTTCAACTTCTGTTATTTTTTTTACAGGAATTTTAGTCCAGCTTTCTATAACATTTGCTATATCTTGTACTGTCAAATTTTTTAGTTTCATTGTTTTAGTTAGTTTATCAATTTCTTCAACAAGTTGACATTCACGAGTTTTCAAATCTGCAACCTTTTGATAATTAGCATTTGCATCCGCACTTTCACTTGAATTTGAATCAGCATTAGCAAGAGAGTCTTTTTCTGTTAAGACATCTTTTAATTCTTGTTTTAACATTTCTAGTTTAAATAAATTTTTATTTTCTAAATTAATACGAGAACAAGCTTCATCTAATATATCAATAGCTTTATCTGGTAAAAATCTATCATGTATATATTTTTCAGACATTATAACAGTTTGTCTTATTACATCAGATGAAATTTTTACTTTATGATATTCCTCATAGTATTTTTTGATACCATCTAATATACTAACAGAATCTTCAATATTAGGCTCTTCAACTAAAACCTGTTGAAAACGCCTTTCAAGTGCAGCATCTTTTTCTATGTATTTTCTATATTCTTTTAATGTTGTAGTTCCGATTAATTGAACTTCTCCATTAGATAGGGCAGGTTTTAATATGTTAGCAGCATTCATTGAGTGTTCACCATCGCCAGCTCCAATTATATTATGTATTTCATCAATTACTAAAATAATATTTCCATAGTCTTTACATTCATCAATAACACCTTTCATGCGAGATTCAAATTGACCTCTAAATTGTGTTCCTGCTATCATTGATGTCATATCAAGTAAATATACTTCTTTATTTAATAATTTTGCTGGTACATTGTTATTAGCAATTTTAATAGCTAATCCTTGTGCTATTGCAGTTTTACCAACACCTGGCTCACCAATTAAACAAGGGTTGTTTTTTGAACGCCTATTTAATATTTGAATAATTCTTTGGATTTCTTTATCACGTCCGATAACTATATCTAGTTCGTTATTTCTTGCTTTGTTTGTTAAATTTGTTCCATATACATCCAAAAACTTTTTCTTAGTAGATGTCTTTGGATTTTTCTTTTTATCAACTTTAACTTTTTTCTTTTCTTGATTTTGTTCTTCTTTTTTATTGTTTCCTAACATATTTGAGAAAATAGAGCCCAAAGGTATTGCAAAAGCACCTATAGCTTTTGTTGGGTCATCACTTTCATCAATTGTATCATCACTTTCATCGTCTTTTTGATTGATGGAAATGTTTATTCCTTTTATATTTTCTAAATCGTTTAAATCATCCATATCTATATTTTCTAGTTCATCAAAATTCATATTTTCTAAATTTAATGATTTTGATAAGTCTTTTATTATATTTTCCATTTGTTTTGATACATCAGACATATTGATTTTATCTTTTGATAATACATCATTTTGTTTTGATAATACTTCTAGTGGATTTATTCCTTGCTTTTTTGCACAATCATAACATAATCCTTCTAATGAAGAATTACCATTTTCTATTTTATCCATAAAAATTATTGCTGTGTTTTTATTGCATTTTGAACATAACATTTATGATTTCCTCTTTTCTTCTTTCTAAATAATTATATACAGTATATATTATCTTAAATTTGCTGTTTAGTCAAGGTATTTTAATGAAAAACAGGCTTTAAAATTTATTAATAAATACCCAAAATATTATTGAAAAAGAAAAATATAGTTGGTATAATAAAGGAGAAATGAATATTGCAAAAAAAGACAGAATTAAATTTAAAAAATGATATAATCTTTCAAGCATTTTTTTCAAGAAAAGGAAATGAGGAATTCTTAATTGATTTTCTAAATGCACTTTTGAAAATAGAAATAAAACAGATAGAAATTAGAGAAGAAGTGAATTTAGAGAAATTATCAAAAAGAGAAAAGGGTGGAAGACTAGATTTACAAGCAAAATTAAATAATGGAATAATTGTAAATATTGAACTACAGTTAAGAAATAACAGAAACATAGAGGAAAGAACTACATATTATAGCGGAAAAGTAATATCAAGAGAAACAGAAAGAGGAACAGATTATAAAAATATCAAACAAGTAATAATGATAAATATATTAGATTATGAAATGCTAGGATTTGATGAGTATGTATCAGAAACAGCAATAGTATTAGATAAACATAGAGAATATGAAGTATTGCATGGAATAAAGTGGTATTTTATAGAATTGCCGAAATTAAGAAAAAGAAACCCCGACATGAACGAAAAACTAAATCAGTGGTTAGTATTTATTGATAATTATGATAAGGAGTTGGTAAAATTGGCAGAAAAGAAAAATAAAACAATAGAAAAGGCGAAGATAGAGATGAGATATTTAACAGGTGAAGCTGAATTAAGAAGATTAGCAGATTTAGAAGAAAAATGGGAAATGGATTATAATAGTGGTATTTCATATGCAAAAGAAGAAGGAAAAAATGAAGGAAAGAAAGAAAAACAAATTGAAATTGCGAAAAAACTTCTTAAATTAAATATGCCAGTAGAACAAATTATAGAAATAACAGAATTAACAAAAGAAGAAATAGAAGACATAATTAACAATAAATAGAACTGAAGAAAATTATTATATAAACACTTTTATATGGAAAAAGAATGGAGAAAAGAAAATGCCAAAATTCTTTGTAAAACAAGAACAAATTAAAGAAAAAATTATAGAAATAAAAGAAGATGATGTAAAGCATATACGAAATGTGCTAAGAAAAGATATAGATGATGAAATAGAAATATGTAATAGAGATAATGGCAACAACTATAAATGCAAAATAAAACAAATAAATCAAGAAAATATAATATGTGAAATAACACAACAGATAGAAAGTAAAGCAGAATCAAAAATATATGTAGACATATATCAAGGGTTACCCAAAGCAGATAAAATGGAATTAATAATACAAAAATCAGTTGAATTAGGAGTAGATAGAATAATACCAACAAATATGAAAAGATGTATAGTAAAGATAGATACAAAAGAAGAACATAAAAAAATTGAAAGATGGCAAAAAATATCAGAAGTAGCAGCAAAACAAAGTGGAAGAGATATGATACCTAAAGTAGAAAACATAACAAATATAAAGAATATAATCGATAATAAACAATATGATGCAATAATAGTAGCATATGAAGAAGAAAGAGAAAATACATTAAAACAAGAATTAAAAAGATTAAAGAATATAAAAAGAGAAAATTACAACATAGGAATAGTAATAGGGCCAGAGGGAGGAATAGACAAAGACGAAATAGAAATTTTAAAACAATCAGGAGCAAAAATAGTAACATTAGGTCAAAGGATTTTAAGAACAGAAACGGTTGCTTTAAATATTTTAAGTATTATAATGTATGAATTAGAAGAAACTATAATATAAAGTTTCCAATCTTGTAAAATTAAGAAAGGAGATGATGTTGGCTATAAGAAGCTAACATCTATTAAGAAAAGTGAGTAAACATTCAAAAGATAAGAAAAAAGTAAATATACCAATAGGTAATAAAGATATATTTATAAATATGATACATGCAGTAGTATTGATAGCATATTTTGTAATATTAAATATAATTGATTATAATTGCGCAAATAGTACATTTGAAAATTATATAAAAGTAACATCTATGATATTTTTAGCAATATCAATAATTATAATAGAAATATCATATAGAAAAAGCAATAAGAAGTTAGCAATGCATGGAATAGAATATATAATAATAGCAACATATATATTATTACTTGAAACAATAACAACATCATTAGGTTTAAATATAAATAAATACATAGTATTTTCATCATATATATTTCCAATATATTATACATTTAAGTCAATAATGATAGAAACAAGGCAAACTACAAGAGAATTAAAACAGTTAAGTGATATAAAAGAAATAGTAAAAAAAGAAAAACCAAGCAAAAAGGTTGCAAAAAAGAGAAGAATATAGTAAAATAACTAATATAGTACGAAAATAGAATGATATTAAAAAACAAATATAGCAAAAAGAAATTAAGAGTGGAGGAAAAGCCTATGCAATTAGTAAATATTGGATTTGGAAACATAGTTTCAGCAGATAGAATAGTAGCAATAGTAAGTCCTGAATCTGCGCCAATAAAAAGAATGGTACAAGAAGCAAAAGACAATAAAACAGCAGTAGATGCAACTTGTGGAAGAAGAACAAGAGCAGTATTAATAATGGATTCAGGAAATATAATATTGTCAGCAGTTCAACCAGAAACTGTAGCAGGAAGATTAGATAAGAATATATCTCAAGAAGAAAATTAAAAGGAGGAAAGATTATGATAGTAAAACCGACAGTATCAGAATTACTAACTAAATCTAAAAATAGATATGAATTAGTAATAGCAACATCAAAAAGAGCAAGACAAATTGCAAATGGAGACAAAACATTAACAAAAGTAGATGAAGCATCAGCAGTTACATTAGCTGCAAATGAAATAGCAGAAGGAAAAGTAAAAATAATTGGAGAAGAAGAGGAATAAAATGTTAGTAATATTATCAGGAGTATCAGGAGCAGGAAAAGATACAATAAAGAAAGAACTAATAAAAAGAATGAATAATGTAGAAACGCTTCCATCAATTACATCAAGAAAACCAAGAATAGGTGAAGAAGAAGGAGTTCAATATCACTTTATAACAAAATCAGAATTTGAAGAAAAAATAAAAAATAATGAATTTTATGAATATGATTTACATCATGATAATTACTATGGAACATCTAGAAAGTTGATGAATGACAAAATATTAAGTGGAAAAATCATAGTAAAAGATATAGAAGTAAACGGAACAGAAAACCTAGTAAAACTTCTGAAAAATGATACAAAATTAGTAACCATATTTTTAAAAGTAGAAAAAGAAGAATTAAGAAGAAGATTAGAGCAAAGAGGAGATAACTTAACAGAAGAAGAAATGAATTTAAGACTTAGCAGATTAGAATATGAAGAATCTAAAATGAAATTATATGATTATGTTATAAAAAATGATAATTTAGAAAAAACGATTCAGATAATAATATCAATAATTGAAAATGAAAGTAGACTAGAAAATAATTAAAAAATTACAAAAAAAGAAGTTAAAATTCTAAGTGATAAAATCACAATAAATTTAGCTTCTTTTTTATATTCTAGGAAATTTATCATTGTATGATAAATTTCCGTAGAAGATAATTATGGCGAAACTAAGAATTTGTAGCAGTTTGCACTGCGTACAAATTCTTAGTTTCGGTTTTTTATATGAGAAAAACATATTTTTTAAAATCTTATACTACTCTCTAAAGCAAGTTTAATCATATTAGTTAAGCCATTCTGTCTTTCTTCGCTAGTTGCAACTTTATCAATATATAAAGAATCTACAACGCTCATAAGACAACAAGCCTTTTTACCTAAAGTATTAGCAATATAGAAAAGTGAAAAAGCTTCCATTTCAGCACCAATAGGGTTAATATTTGAAGGTATTCTATCTAAAAACTTATTTACATCTGACATGTAAAAGTCAACCATATCAGTACAAATAGTATTACCCTTTACAATTGGTATATGAATTTCATCAGAAGTTTGGCTAACAATATCATTTAATACAGATGAAGAATTGGCTATGTGACAATCATCATTATTAAAAGTTAATGCAAAATTACCTTCTGTATAAACCGATTCACTTAAAATTACATCAAATAGCTTTAAATCTTTACTGTAGCCTCCACAAGAGCCTATTCTAATAATATTTTCAACATTATAAAATTTATATAATTCATAACAATAAATTCCCATACTTGGCATTCCCATACCATGTGCCATAACAGATATTTCTTTTCCTTTATATTTACCAGTGTATGCATACATTCCTCTAACAGAATTAACTAATCTATAATCTTCTAAAAAATTTTCAGCAATATATTTTGCTCGAAGTGGGTCTCCTGGCATAATTACTGTTTTTGCAAAGTCTCCAATATTTGCTTCGTTATGTGGTGTTGACATATTAAATCCTCCTTTTAGTTTATATATATTAAATACCATTAAAGGAATTTTTTTTGCTTTCTATATTTTGAAGCTCCATTCTATATTTTTGTTTGACATTAGGATACTTCTCATGGTCTACTTCTGACATGAACATATCATATGGTCTAATATATAAAGAAGTATCTCCATATAAAGCACGGTAAACAACATATTTTTCTCTTGTTTCACTATGTGTTGCAACATCTTCTACTAAATATAAATCTCCTTTAAAATGTTTATAAATTCCTTTTATTTTTAATTCGTTCATATTATGTCCTCCTTTTTGACAAATTATATAATATAAAAAGATTAAAGTCAAAAGTTAATTTGCACTGATAGTGTAAAATGGTTTCGGAATGGAAAAAAAGAAAGTCCTTTGATATAATTA
>CAMUDX010000014.1 GCA_947087745.1 uncultured Clostridium sp.
TAGAGCTTAAAAATGTTGAAATCTAGGGAGTTCCCCAGCGAAAAAAACTCATACTTTTTAATTATAAATGTTGAAAAGTCAAATTAAAAATGGTATAATCAAAAAGGTAAATTAAATAGTCGCTGGTAAATATCCGAAAGGATTTACGAGAGGAAAGTCCGGGCCCCATAGAGCAAAGATGCTAGATAACATCTAGTGAGGGAAACCTTAAGGAAAGTGCAACAGAAAATAACCGCCAGGAAACTGGTAAGGGTGAAAAGGTGAGGTAAGAGCTTACCGCTGATATGGTGACATATCGGGTCCATGTAAACCCCATCTGGGGCAACACCTAAGTGAAGATTAAGCCTGCTCGGCACCTTCAAATTGCGTGGCTTGAGGTATATAGTGATATATATCCTAGATAAATGGCTATTTTAAAAGACAGAACCCGGCTTACAGATTTACCTATATAATTAAAAATTAGATAGCACAACGCTATCTTTTATTTTATTAATGCATTAAAATCCTCAGGAACAGGAGCAAACAAATTCATATTTGAAAGCAAAATAGGATGAATAAACTTAAGATTATAACAATGCAGAGCCTGTCTGTTAATTAAATTAGAAACATTACCATATAAAGAATCACCAAGAAGAGGATGACCAATAAAAGACATATGAACTCTAATTTGGTGAGTTCTACCAGTATCTAAAACACATTCTACTAAAGAAAAGTCATCAAAATATTTTAATACATTATAATAAGTAACTGCATTCTGACCATTATCAGAAACAATTCGTTCAATAATACTATCGTTTTTTCTAGCAATAGGAGCATCAATACAACCGCTTTTCAGGTTTGACTAAACCATCAGCTAAACATAAATAAGTTTTTACAAAAGAATTATTAGACATCTGTTTAATTAAAGCTTCTTGAATAAATTCGTTTTTAGCAAAAATTACAAGACCAGAAGTATTTAAGTCAATTCTTGTAACTGGACGAATTTTTTTATGAAGATTAATTTTATCATAATAAAACTTTACACCATTAGACAAAGAATTATCAAAGTGTAAAATAGATGGATGAACTGTAATTCCCACAGGTTTATTTACAACTAGCAAATGATTATCCTCATAAATAATATCAAGAGGAATATAAGTAGGAACAATATTAGAATTATCTTCAGGATAATCTAAAATAATATCTATAATATCACCATTAGAAATATTAGTTCTTGTATCAACAAAAGCACCATTTAACAAAACTAATTTATTAGAAATTAGTTTATTTCTTAATCTTGATGATATTTTAAATTCTTCATTTAAAACTTGATTTATATTAATATATTTATTATCTGAAATATATCGTAAATTCATAATAACTCCATTTCTTCAATAAACTGTAACATAATGTAGGGAAAAAATCAAATATATGTTGAAAAAAAGAAAAAAATGAAATAAAATAGACATGATAATATAAATAAAAGAGGAATAAAAGAATGATAAAAAATATATTTAAACACATAAAATTAGTATTAAAGCATAAATGGCTAGTATTCAAATTTTGCACAAAAATAGGAATACCATTTAGAGGTTTAAAGCATGATTTATCTAAATTTTCTCCAATTGAATTTTGGGAGAGCATAAAATACTATAATGGAAAAAAGAGTCCAATAACTCTTTGCAAACAAGAAAATGGATATTCAAAAGCATGGTTACATCATAAAGGAAGAAATAAACATCATCCTGCATATTGGTATGATATAAATGCACCTGAACAAACTCCAGTAATTCCATATAAATATGTTGCAGAAATGATATGTGATAAATTATCTGCAAGTATAACATACAATGGAAAAGATTGGACAAATAGTTCTGAACTTGAATATTGGAAAAAAGCAAGAGAATTCGAGCCAATAAATAAAAAAGTATCAGATATGCTAACAGAAGTTTTCGAACAGGTTGCTGAATATGGAATAGACAAGATTGTAACAAAGAAGAATTTAAAAGAATTATATAAAAAATATTGCGAATAAGGAGGTAAATGTTAGCTTATTAGCTGACAGATTACAATTATGAGAATTAGATTTAAGCCATGGGCAAGACAAGAATTAGAAGAAAGTAAATTTTATGTATTAAATCCTGAAAATGAAAAAGGAAAATGGAAAGAAAATTATTTACATAAAAATGCACCATTACATTTAGAATTAGGATGTGGAAAAGGAAGATTTATCTCTAATATGGCAGTAAAACATCCAGATATTAATTATATAGCAATAGATTTAGTAGATGCAATGCTAGGACTAACAAAAAGAGCTATTGAAGAAGTATATAAAAAGCAAAATAGAGAGATTGACAATGTACTGATTACAAGATTTGATATTGAAAGAATACTACTAATTCTTGATCAACAAGATGCAATAGATAGAATATATATTAATTTTTGTAATCCTTGGCCAAAGGGTAAACATAGAAAAAAGAGATTAACACATACAAGGCAATTAGAAAAATATAAGCAATTTTTGAGAGAAAATGGTGAGATATATTTTAAAACTGATGATGATGATTTATTTGAATCTAGTATAAAGTATTTCAAAGAAAGTGGTTTTGAAATAGTAATGAAAACTTATGATTTGCATTATGAAGAAGAAATCAATACTAATATTGAAAATGTAAGGACAGAACATGAGGATATGTTTAGTAGCCAGGGAATAAAGATAAAAGCATTAGTGGCAAGATTAATATAAAAATTGATATGTATTTCAAAAAACACTTAATTTCTAAGTTTACTAATTTTTAAGTAACCTTGAAAATTAATTGTTTTTTTTAAATAAAGATATAAATAAAGGACTGATATAAATGTATTATACATATATGTTAAGATGTAAAGATAATTCAATATATACAGGAATGACATCAAATTTAGAAAGAAGAATTAAAGAACACATAACAAAAGATGATAAATGTGCAAAATACACATTAAATCATACCGCAATAAAATTAGAAATAGCTTGGAAATCTGAAACTCGTTCACAAGCATCAAAATTAGAATATTATATAAAAACTTTATCTAAAGTACAAAAAGAAAATTTAATAAAAAATCCTGATAATTTAACTACTCTATTGTCAGATAAATTAGATTGCAGTATATATTTTTTGTAGAAATATAGGAAGGAGAATGTTTATATTAACAAAAATATCATATAATTTCATATTTTGGATGAAATTAATAGTAGTTTAGTCGAAAAAAGTCGAATAGTGCGATGAAAAGTAAAATAATAATTCATATCATATTGAGGCTTAAGTAAATATGTGATAAGTATATTTATATAAAGTTTTTTTAAGAATAAAAAGCTGAAAAAAGAAGGAGGAAATGATATGAATAGAAATTTAATTTCTAAAATTTTTATTATTTTACTAATTTTATCAACATCTTTAATGTGTTTTTTTACTAGCAATGCACATGCTGTAAATGTAAAACAAGAAGACTATCAATTAGAATCAGATGAAAAAATTATGGAATATGATGCCATAACTAACGAAACTAAAGAAGTTAATATGGAAGAATTAAAACAATTAATTGAAATACAAAATAAATCAACAAATAATGTTACTTCTTATAATAGTATTAGTCCATATAATCCATATTCTGAAAAAGATTTAACTCAAGATACGATTATGCCATTATATGAACCATCAGCACGAAGAATAACAGATACTGGCAGCTATCCTTATAGAACAACATGCAGAGTTTCAGTTGAAAATTCATCAGGTACTACAAGGTATGCTACAGCAGCAATAGTTGGTCCCAAAGTGGCTTTAACAGCAGCACATTGTATATTTGATGCAACAAATGGAAATGCTGTTTTTAAAAATTGGACAATATATCCTGGATACAATGGTAACTCATATTATGGAACTGCTTGTGGATGGTCTAAAGTATATTATTCAAGTAAATGGATAGAAACTCATAGTTATGAGTATGACTGGGCAATTTGTGTATTAGAATCAGATGTTGGAAACCAAGTTGGTTGGTTTGGTGTTCAATCTTATGGCTCTAATTCTGAACTTAATGGAATATCAGCTAGAGTTTTAGGGTATCCAGGAGATATTGATTATGGTTTTACTTTGAATGCAATATATCAATATGAAACAGGAGAAAAAATTACATCTGTTGCAGATAGATATTTTAAATATTCTGCTTATACATTTGAAGGTTTTAGTGGTGGACCAATAATTCGTTCAGATAATTATATTGTAGGTATTCATTATGGAAAAACTTCTAATATTCCTACTGGCGTTAGAATAACACAGGAAATGATAAATATAATTAGAAATATTAATAATAGTTAATTTATAAAAATAGAGGGAACAAATTTATGAAAAAGAAAATTAAGATTGTATTATTAGTAATTGTTCTATTAATTATTGTTTTAATTGTAGGATTTTATTATTGGAAATCTATAGCATATGAATATATATGTATAATTGAGAAAATAGAAAATGATGAATTTGTTGTTAAAGAATTTAGTACAAAAACACAAGAGTTTTTAGACAAGTATAATCGTATTTTACAACAGTATAGGTTTTCGGTTAAAGGTGCTGTAATTAAAGACAGCAAAGGAAAAAAAATTAATGCTTCAGATTTAAAAATAGGAGATAAGATACGAATAATCAATATATATAAAAAACCATATAGTGTACCTGAATTAACACCTCCTCGTGTAAAAACATTGAATAATGTAATATTAATTCAAATCTTAGATGATTAAAATAGAAATATTTATACAAAAATTTGAAAAAGGTATACAAATTAAACAAATTATTTTATTACAAAAAACAGAAAATAACCTAGCTCTATTGAAAAATAATGGTAATTTATGATAATAATGCTATAAGCATTGTTATATATATAGGGGATTTGTTACTGAAAAATGGAGGTATATCAATCAATGAAACAAAAGGTATTTAAACGGAACATTTGTGTTTTAACTGTTTTGTTATTGTTTTTAACAATAACATTTACATCATTTGCAAAAGAAGCATCAGAAGTATATTTGCCTGACTCTAATAATATTGTTATTGGAGAGGATAGTTTAGTATTATCTGATGTTAAAGCAGGAACAAAAGAAAAAGCTAATTTTGAAGTTGTTCCTTATGGTGAAAACTGGGATACAGCAATAATTGCACCTAATAGTTATATAGACTTAAATATAAAACTTGACAGCTATTGGGGGCAGAATCTTAATAGAACACTAACAGTTCATGCAACTTCTAATAGTACTTCAGGAGCATTATTCTTGTATCTTTATAAACCTAATGGAGAACTCGCATCCCACGACTGGATAATGGGAATTAATGAGATTACTCAATGGAGCTTGTTTTGGCCAACTTCTGGATATTGGAAACTTCGAGTTATGGCCCAAGGTACAACTGCTCCTGTAGAGGTATGGGCTGGTTGGCAACAGTCAGAAACTAACAAAGATGATTAAAACAAAAGTGTAACTAATAATTCATAATCCCCTATAGGTGAGGACGCAATTTTGCGTCCTCATTTTTAAAGTTTACAAAATATTATAATATCAAACAAAACTGTATCAAAACAAAAGCACCTTTAATATAATATTAATATTAGGGGTGATTTTTTATGGCATATTCAGAAAGAGAATTATTAGCAAGAATAATACAATGCGAAGCAGGAGGAGAAGGAGACACAGGAATGAAAGCAGTTGCAATCACTTTGTGATGGCGAACAAATCCCCAATAGTAGTAATTCCAAAGATTCCTGAAACTAAAGTAACAGTAAGATTACCTAAAACAGGTATGTAAAATAAATTCATTAATACAGAGAACTCATAACCACCTGTAAAAACAAGTGGTTATGACTGGATCCTTATTTTGTATAAACTATTGATAATGGTGTGAAACTAATTTACATTACATAAGCTTTACAATGTTACAATAAAATTTTACCAAGCCCAAAAATTCATTCTGGCTCCCGAAGCACCAGTTTCGACATCCCACCTCAACTTTAATGTGCCAGAAGTCCATTTATAAGCACTGCTTGGCAGGACAGTAGTACCAATTTTTCGACCGCCAATTTCTTGAGTTCCACTGTTCATTTCCCATATAAATCCAACAGAACCATCAGGTCTGTATACATAGACATATGACCTCTCAAGAGGAGCTTCAGTTACTTGCCCAATAGTATAATATGTCAAGGAATAGGAAGTGCTGGCGGGAATGCCAATAGTTTTATTTGCTGAAGAATAAGCATCTACCCATATTGTATTATATGCAGGGCCATTAGATGCCTGTTCTTCAATTTCTTTGGCCAGTTCAGGATTTTCATAAGGATTACCATAGAATACAGTAATACCTTCATCAGAGCATATAATATCGCCAAATTCAGGTTTTACTGTATCATTATTTGCATAAGCAACTGATGATACAGCAAACAGCATTATTGCTACTAAAATTACACTAAACCGAAATCTAAAATTTTTTCCTTTCATATAAAACCTCCAATTTGTTATTTAAGTTTCACACTATTACTTTGTTATAAAAAAGAATCCATAATAAAAATGCACAGTTTCACTTGGAAACTATACATTTTATGGTAACATATAATAGAAAATAAAACAATATATTAGTTTTGATAATATCTTTTAAAAAAGTTGAAAAATAAGGAATTGTACCACTTTCAAAATAAATAACCGTTTATTTTATTAAATCCACTTATCAATTTGTTTAGCCACTTGATATATATATATTGTAAAGTGTACTTATGTGATTTATAATTACTTTCGAAGGAGGGATTTTAAGTAATATTCAATTAAAGAAAGGAGGCATATTGTTAATCTATTATGAACAATATAAATAATTATGAAAATTAATATAATAGAAAAAATAGATGAGAAACTAAAAGAAGATGAAATTGTAGTAGAAATACATAGTTCAGATAATAAGCAAGACTGGAATGAATTTATTGAATATTTAAATGATTATGAATTAAAATGTAATAATAAAGTTGTTGTAATGAAAGATTATGAATTATTAGAGATTAAATATAAAGATATAATTGTAATCTATAGTGATAAAAAATCTAATTACTGTAGAACTAAAAATGGAACTTATAAAATTAAAAGCAAATTGTATGAAATAGAGAAAATGGATGAAAATCTTATAAGGATTTCAAAAAGTTGTATTACAAATGTTAGGCATATAGATAAATTTGATATAAGTGAAATAGGAAAGATAATTATTAAGTTAGATGATGGGTCAGAAGAAATTGTTTCAAGAAGAAAAACTAAACAAATTATGAAGTATCTAGAAGAAAGGAGGATATAATGATGAAGCAGGGAAAACTAATATTTAAGTTTATAGGTTATTATATAATGGGACTTATATTATTTACAATAATTGCTTATGTTATTCACTTAACTCTTTTTGCAATTTTAACAAATAATATTATTATACCACAAATGGAAATAAAATTGTTTCCATACCAATTATTTCATTTTTTCCATTGGTATATAGGAATATATACTATATTATATTTTTTAATATTGTATATTGTTCATAAGTATGATATATATACTGTGAATAGATTAAACAAAGAGCTAAAAAAAATGAAGGGAGAAGAGAGAAATGAACAAAACTAAAGTTTTGATAATCAGCATAATAGCAATAATATTAGTTGCAGTATTATTTGGTACTTTTCTAGCCTATAAAACATATAAAAATCCTATGTATGTAGAGAATTTAGAAAAGGCAATAGAAATTCTTACCAGTAATGTAGAAAATGAAAAAGATAGAATGATTAAGCTTGCAATGTATAATGAATTATTGAATAGCAAAGTTATGATAGATAGAAATACAAATGAAAGAAAAAAATTTACAGATGAAGAAATGCAACAAATATATAATAATATTGGAGGAAAACAAGCTGTGTTAAAATATTTAGAAAGTATTGAAGATGATGGGGAAAGAAGAAATGAACTTCAATTAGCATTTGATTTAAAAATTATTGATAGGGATGAGCTAGATAAAATGTGGTAAAAAATGTAAAATATATTCAGGATTCGCATCTATTACAATCTTTACATAGCTAATAGTAAACGCAAATTAATATACTATACTAAATATAAACAAATTAATAAAGATGGTATAATTATTTATAGAGTAATTATACCATCTTTATTAATTTGTTTATATTAGATATTTAGAAAATATTTATAATAACGAGAGATGCCATAAACTCGTAAAAAAAGAGATAGGTGTTATGAGCCAATGCATTAAAATTCATTCGTATTAGTATAAACAGTCTATTTATACAAAGTGCGTATGTGAGACTTTGTAAAAAAGTTTCAGGATGCAAAACTTGTAATAGGATATGTAGGTGTAAGAAAAACTCCAAATAAATTTTAAAGGATGTTTTTCTTGTTACTTTTGAAATGCTATAGCATTTCAACGTAATAAAAAGTGTGGGTATTGTAAGTTTTGTTGATAAATCTTGCCTTGATAAATTGTTTTGTTTTCTAATAATTCTTATTGCATTTCCAGTTGTATTAAATTTTCCATATACTTTGTTATATTTTCGTGAATCCAAAAAAATTCCCCCTAAAATATTTAATTTTTTCTTGATTTTATGATTCTAAAAAAAGATATAGTAACAGGAAATTATGTACCAAAACAAATAAAATGGTAATTAGTAATAATATAATCATATAAGCATAAATTTTGTTAGGAGTAGAATTATGAATGTTAAAATTAACTTACCAACTAATGATAATTATATAAATAATTTTGCATTTATTCACGCATTACTTATTAAGTATACAATAGAGAATTCAAGAATAGATAATAAAGAGAAAAATTCAATAAAAAAAAGTATTTTAGATTTTCTAAAGAATGCTTGAATATTAATTTTTATAGAGTCAAAATCACACCATTACAGTATAATATAATAAGTAAGTTTCAAAAAGAAAGAGGAATGTAACTAAAAATGAAAAAGAAAATAAGAATTATAATTTATTCAAGAAAATCAAAATATACTGATAAAGGAAATTCTTGTCGGAAATCAAATTGAACTTGCAATAGAATATATTAAACTAAATTATCCTGAAAGTCAATATGATGTTGAAACAGTCATATTTGAAGATGAAGGATTTTCAGGTGGAACTATAGATAGACCTCAATTTAAAAAAATGCTAGAAGCAGAGAGAAATAATCCCTTTGATGTTTTAATATGTTATAGATTAGATAGAATTAGTAGAAATATTGCAGATTTCTCTGCTCTAATAAATGAGTTAACAAAATACCATACAGATTTTATTTCAATAAAAGAACAATTTGATACACGTACACCAATGGGAAGAGCAATGATGTATATAGCGAGTGTTTTTGCACAATTAGAAAGAGAAGTAATAGCAGAAAGAATCAGAGATAATATGCTAGAACTTGCAAAGACAGGGCGATGGCTTGGAGGACAAACACCAACTGGATTTAAATCAGAAAGATATGAAATAGTTAATGTTTATGAGCAAAACTCTGATGATACAGTAGAAATAAAAAATAAAAAAGCATGTAAATTAATTATTGATGATTCCGAAAAAAAAATAATAGAAACAATTTTCAACAAATATTTAGAATTGAAATCTTTGACAAAATTAGAAACATATTTAATACAAAATAATATAGTTTCTAGAACAGGAGTATACTTTACAACAAATAGATTAAGGGACATATTGATAAATCCTGTATATGCTACATATGACCAAGATGTTAAAGAATATTTTGAACAGAAAGGAATCACTATTTATGCAGAAGGTGAAAGAGCAGAATGTAATGGAAAATATGGATTAATTTCTTATAATAAATTAGATAATGAGCAGAATAAAAGAAAAATATATGATTGGATTATAGCTGTTGGTTGTCATAGTGGTTATATAAAAGGAATTGATTGGATAAAAGTTCAAGAATTAATTGAAAAAAATGCAGATAAAAGATATCGTGCTAATAGTCCTAATGGTGCTCTACTATCTGGTATTATTAGATGTAAAGAATGTGGCTCTTTTATGAGACCTAAATCAACAGGCAATAGAAACACAAGTATAGGTAAAAAAAGATATTACTATACTTGTGAACTAAAAGAAAGAAGTCAAGGTACAAAATGTAACGGAAAAAATATAATAGGATTAGATTTAGATATGGTTGTATTAAATAAAATTAAGACTATTTTTGCTCCTAATTCTAAAGTTTATGAAGAATTAAATAAAATGTCTTTATCATCAAATACAAAATATGATAATGAAGAAGAAATTCAATTGTTAAATAAAAACTATTCAAAAAATGAAAATGATATAAAAAGTTTAATTGAAAAATTAAAATATATAGATATCGATGTTGTAAGTTTTATTAACAATGAATTAATTAGATTAAAAAAAGAAAATCAAAATATACAAGAAAAAATAAAAGAATTACAAAACCAAAATAATAAACAAATACAAAAGCAAACAAAAGAAAGTCATGGTGCTGCACTTGTCTTAAATATTATTAATAATTATTTTGATACTTTTGAAACTTTAGATTTAAAGCTAAAAAGAGATATATTGAAGATATTAATAAAAGACATAAGAGGTAATGGCGATAATATTGAAATTAATATTTTGAATACTAATTTAGAAGAAAATACAAAAAGATTGTTTTTTGATAGAATTGCAGAAAACAATTTTAAAAATTTTTCTAGAGTCGCTATCAGAACAGGAGAGCAGTTGCAACCATAGTAATAAACAGAGTAAATGTATCAGATGGAGAATATGCAAGAATATCCCAAGGTGGAAGCATACGAAATATAATATTTCAGCAAGGACAATTTGATTGTGCTAGAGAAACAATAGGCGGACAATATAATCCACAAAACATATACAATATGACACCAACAGAAGAACACTATCAAATAGCAGATTGGGCAATAGCAGGGAATAAGATAAATGAAGTAGGAGATTGCCTATGGTATCTAAACCCATTCAGGCCAACATGTAGTTCAACTTTCCCATCTAATGGGTCAGGAACATTTCATTGTCGTATAGGTGAACACTGTTTTTACAGACCGACTAGTTTATATTCACAAACTTAAGTGTGTCATGGGGACGTTCTTTTTGACACAACTAATTAATTTTTACGAAATATATTTATATAAAACTAAAAGTGTGTCAAAAAGAACGTCCCCATGACACATGAAACAAGGAAGGAGAATAAATTATGGATGAAACACAAAGAGAAATGAGTGATAGAGTTACTATAAATAGTAGTAGTCCAGAAATAATGACAAACAATTTATATACACCAGCATTTTTAAGAAATTATATAGGATATTTAGTAAGAGTAGAATTTTTAATAGGAACAAACAATTTAACAGATAGAGTAGGAATATTAGAAGAAGTAGGAGCAAGTTATATTTTATTAAGAGCATTAGAAAGTACAAATCTATTATACTGTGATATTTATTCAATTAAATTCGTATCAATAGCTCAAAGACCAACGCCACAAACAATAAGATATTTCTAGATTTTATATACTAATTCTTATAATATATAATACAAAAAACTATTGCGAAAAGCTTGTACTTTTTGCAATTTTTATATATAATAGCATAGATAAAAAGGAGGAGGTTAGATGTCATTTATTGAAGAAATAAAAGAAAGAGCAAAAAAGCAAATCAAAACAATAGTATTACCAGAAGCAGAAGATATAAGAGTATTAAAAGCTGCAGAACAAATAACAAAAGAAGGCTTCGCAAAAGTAATATTAGTAGGAAATACAAAAAGAATACAAGAACAAGCTCAAAAAGAAAATATTAACATAGAAAACATCAAAATAACAAATCCAGAAAATTCTGAACAAAAAGATACATATGCAAATACATTGTATGAATTAAGAAAAGAAAAAGGAATGACAATAGAACAAGCAAAAGAATTAGTATTAAATCCAGTATATTATGGAATGATGATGGTAAAATTAGGGAAAGCAGATGGACTAGTATCAGGAGCAGCACATTCAACAGCAGACACATTAAGACCAGCATTACAAATATTAAAAACATCACCAAATACTAAGTTAGTATCAGCATTCTTTATAATGGTAATACCAAATTGTGAATATGGAGAAAATGGTACTCTAATATTTGCTGATAGCGGACTAAATGAAGAGCCAAATGCAGAAGCACTTTCAGAGATAGCAATATCATCAAGCAAGAGTTTTAAGCAATTATTAGGGGAAGAACCAAAAGTTGCAATGCTATCATATTCTACATATGGAAGTGCAAAATCATCATCAACAGAAAAAGTAATAGAGGCAACAAAATTAGTAAAAGAGAAAGAGCCACAATTATTAGTAGATGGAGAATTACAATTAGATGCAGCCATAGTACCAGAAGTAGCAGAATTTAAAGCACCAGAAAGTCCTATAAAAGGTAAAGCAAATATATTAGTATTTCCAGACTTAGGAGCAGGAAATATAGGCTACAAATTAGTACAAAGATTTGCAAAAGCAGAAGCATATGGACCACTTTGCCAAGGAATTGCAAAACCAGTAAATGACTTATCAAGAGGATGTTCATATCAAGACATAGTAGGAGTAGTAGCAATAACAGCTGTACAAGCACAACAATAGCCACTAAGTAAAAAGATAAAGATAGAACATTAATAATAAATTTAATAAAAAAGAAAGGAATGTGAAAAAAAATGAAAGTATTAGTATTAAATTGTGGGAGTTCATCATTAAAATACCAATTAATACATATGGATACAGATGAAGTATTAGCATCTGGAAAATATGAAAGAATAGGGGAGGATGAAGCGTTTATAACACATAAAGTAAATGGCAAAAAATATGAAATTACTCATTCAGCAAAAGACCATGAAGAAGCAATCGACTTTACATTAAAACAACTAACAAATCCTGAATATAAAGTAATAGACAGTTTAGACGAAATCAATGCAATAGGACATAGATTAGTACATGGAGGAGAAAAAATAAGTTCATCAGTAGTTATAGATGATAAAGTAGTTGAAACATTAAAAGACTGTATAGATTTAGCACCATTACATAATCCTGCAGGAATAATTGGAATAGAAGCATGCAAAAAGGTTATGCCAGGAAAACCAATGGTAGGAGTATTTGACACAGCATTCCATCAAACAATGCCAAAAGAAAAATACATGTATGCAATACCATACGAATATTATGAAAAATATGGTATAAGAAAATATGGATTCCACGGAACATCACATATGTATGTATCAAATAGATTAGCAGAAATAGAGAATAAAGACATAAAAGATTTAAAAATAATAACTTGCCATTTAGGACAAGGTTCAAGTATATGTGCAGTAGATGGAGGTAAATCAGTAGAAACAAGTATGGGATTAACACCATTAGCTGGAATACCTATGGTAACAAGAAGTGGAGATATAGACCCATCAGTTGTAACATTTATAATGAAAAAAGAAAACAAAACAGCACAAGAAGTAGAAAACATATTAAACAAAAAATCAGGTGTACAAGGAATGTCAGGATTAGCACCAGACTTTAGAGAAATTGAAAACGCATCAAATAACGGTGATGAAAAAGCGCTAATAGCTATGAAGCACTTTAAATATGAAGTAGCAGCATATATAGCAAAATGTGCTGTAGCAATGAATGGAGTAGATGCAATAATCTTTACAGGAGGAGTTGGAGAAAACCAAATAAAAATTAGAGAAGGTATTTGCAAAAACTTAGAATTTATGGGAGTTAATATAGATGAAGATAGAAATAATGTAAGAAGTGAAGAAAAACTAATTTCAAAAGACTCATCAAAAGTAAGAATATATGTAATCCCAACAAATGAAGAATTAATGATAGCAAAAGAAACAATGCGTTTAATATAAAATCAACAGAATTAAAAATATATAGATATAGAACAGTAAAATTATAGTTTTACTGTTCTATACAAACTAAAATAGAAGGAAGGTAATTTTAATGAGTAAAATAGTTCCAATAACATTACTTACAGGATATTTAGGAGCTGGAAAGACAACATTAATAAATCATATCTTAACAAATCAACAAGGATATAAAGTAGCAGTAATTGTAAATGATATAGGAGAAGTAAATATAGATGCTAGACTAATACAAAAGGGAGGAGTTGTAACAGAAAAAGATGACAGTTTAGTTGCTTTAAGCAATGGATGTATTTGTTGTACTTTAAAAGTTGATTTAATGCAACAAATTGTTGATATAATAAAACTTAATACTTTTGATTACATATTAATAGAAGCAAGTGGTATATGTGAACCAATACCAATTGCACAAACAATAACAGTATTATCTGAATCTACACAAGAATATGGTTTACCTAAAATATGCAGATTAGATAATGTTGTATCAGTTGTAGATAGTGTTAGATTAGCAACTGAATTTGGTTGTGGAGATAATTTAGTTGATACAGAAAATATTGATGAAGAAGATATTGAAAATTTAATAATTCAACAAATAGAATTTTGTAATATAATCATATTAAATAAAGTAGACTCAATAAGCAAAGAAGAATTAGCAAAAGTTAAAGCTATAATTAGAAAACTTCAGCCAAAAGCAGAGATAATAGAAGCAAATTATGGGGTAATACCAGTTGAAAAAGTTTTAAATACAAATCTATTTAACTTTGAAGAAGCTGCAACTTCAGCAGGATGGCTTGAAGAATTAAATAAAGATATTGAGGAAGAACATGAAGAAGATGAAGATGAAGATGAAGATGAGCATGATCACCATCATGATGAAGGACATCATCATCACCACCATCATCATGACCATGAGTCTGAGACTGAAGAATATGGAATCAGTTCTTTTGTATATTATAGAAGAAGACCTTTTAATAGACAGAAATTTGAGCAATTTGCAGATGAATTACCACGAAATATTATTAGATGTAAAGGTTTAGTTTGGTTTAAAGATGAGCCCGAAATGTCATATATTTTTGAACAAGCAGGTAGACAAGTTTATTTATCTGAAGGTGGAGAATGGTTTGCAGTTTCTCCTAAGGATGAACTAGAGCAAATCTTAGAATTAAATCCTGATATTAAAAAAGATTGGGATGACACATATGGAGATAGAATGATAAAACTTGTATTTATAGGTCAAGATATGGATAAAAAAGCAATATTTAATAAATTAGATAATTGCCTAGAAGATTAGAATTTTAAAATGCACTTGAGTTTACATAAAAGCATATTATATATTAAGCCACAAGAAAGGGGAAATATGTAATATGAACTTAGAAGGAAAAAAAGTGGGTTTCGTAATGACTGGTTCATTTTGTACATTTAGAAAGACAATAGAACAATTAAAAAAGATAATAGCAGAAAAAGCAGAAGTATTGCCTATAATGTCATATAATGCTTATGAAATGGATACTAAGTTTGGTAAGGCACAAGATTTTATAGATGAAATTGAAAGTATCACAGGCAATAAAATTATTCATACAATAACAGATAGTGAGCCAATAGGACCTAAACATCTAACTGATATAATGATTATTATACCTGCTACAGGTAATACAATGTCAAAATTAGCTAATGATATAATAGATACACCTGCTACTATGGCAGCAAAATCTCATATTCGTAATGATTTACCATTAGTCATAGCTCCATCAACTAATAACGGTTTAGGCGCAAATGCCATTAACATAGGAACACTATTAAATAGAAAAAATTATTTTTTTGTTCCATTTAAACAAGATAATCCAATTACTAAACCTCGTTCATTAGTGTTTGATTCGGATTATACTATTAAAACTCTTGAACATGCACTTGATGGGGAACAAATTCAACCTATTTTATTATGAACTTAAAGAAAATATAGAAAATTAATAAAGGTCGCAATTAGCGACCTTTAAACTATTTTAAAATATAAAAATAATTATCTACATACAAATTATTGATAATTTGTCATAAACAGTGTAAAATATACTAGAAAGTAGGAGATAAATATGATTAAAGATAATTTAATAGAAGTTCTTCATGAAATGGAAGAAGTAACAAAATTATTTAAATTAGAACCATTTGATATATATATTATTGGCGGAGGAGCATGTATATTAGGAGAATATACAACTAGAGCAACATTAGATGTAGACTTTGTTGATTTAGGTTATCCAGCAAAATATGGAAAAGTATTTGTACTATTAAGAGATTATGATATGTTAGAATATCAAAGTACAATTTTATCACCAACTTATAAATCAAGAGCTACAAAACTAGAAGGATTTCAATATATTAATGTTTACATTCTTTCAAGAGAAGATATTGTAGTAAGCAAAATAATAAGACTTATAGAAAAAGATATAGAAGATTTAAATCAAATAATGCCTAACTGTAATAAAGAAGTATTGAAAAGTATCATACAAGAAGTATTAAATAGAGAAGATTTATTTGAAAGTAAAATGACAGAGTTTAAGAAAAAATTAAAAATATTTAAGGAGAAATATGATGTATAGAGTGTTTTGCGAAAGTTATCAAAATTTTGTAAATTCGTTCGATAAAAACAATTATAGATTAGAAATATCTAAACCATTAGAATTGTTAGTAGACATTAATAAGTATACTGAAGAAGAAAAAAAACAGAGTAAACTATATAAGGAACTATGTGATTTAATTTGCTTTATGAATGATAATGTTGAGAGATTCCCTAAGCTAAAAGCATTTTTATGGACACTAAGTTCAAGAAATATAGATGGAAAAAAGTATAATATAGCTAAGGCAGAAGAGTTGGAAGAACAAACTAAACTTGTAAATTCATTTTTGAAATTAGCTTATTGGTATTAAGTATATATCTAGATAATACTTAGAAAATTTTATGAATATGAAAAGAGTGAAAGATATGATAAATAAACACTACCAAAATTTTAAAGTAAGAGACTATATAAATAACGAATTTTTAATAGATAGTCTAAACACTGAAATAAAAGATGAATACACAGGATTGGCTATATGTTTGCTAGTAAAAAATTGACAAAAATATATAATGAAATTGCCATACCTTTTCCATTTTCTGATTTATCGGCTAGTATATTTGTTAATGTATTAAAAGATTATAAAAGATTTGAAGATACAAAATTAAAAATAATAGAAGTAAATAAAGAAATTTACAATATGTTAGACAAAGAAGATTATCTATATACAAGTATAGAAACACCTATTTTTACAATAAAAAATCATATATATAAAGATATAGCAAAGAAATTATTAAAAGAAGGAGTACTTGTTGAAAGTGGATTAAATTTTACAAATTTAGATGGTACTTATGCAAGAATAAGAATCAATTCTAATTATAAATGACTAGAGGAAGTTTTATTAAAAGTTAAAACTTGAGGTGCCAATTTGTCACCTCAAGTTTTGAAAAACAAAACTATGGTGGTAGACGATATATGCCTTATGTATTTACTGAACAAGGGATTGCAATGCTTTCAGCACTATTAAAAGGTGATATAGCAATTAATGTTAGTATTAATATTATGAAAGCTTTTATTGAAATGAGAAAATTTATATTACATAATGGTCAAATATTTCAAGAAATAAATATAATTAATGGAAAATTAATAGAATATGACGAAAAATTTGAAAAAGTATTTGATGAGTTACAAAAAAATAAACAAGAGCAATTTACACAAAAGATATTTTTTGATGGACAAATTTATGACAGTTATAGCTTGATAATAGACATAATTAAAACCGCTAAAAATAAAATTTTGATTATAGACAATTACATAGATGATAGTATCTTAAAAATGCTATCTAAGAAAAATAAAGAAGTAGAAGTAGTTATTTTAACATCTCAAAATTGTAATCTAAATAAATTAGATATACAAAAATTTAATAAACAATATCCAACTTTAAAAATTTCATATACAAATAAATTCCATGATAGATTTATTGTTATAGACAATAAAGAATTATATCATTGTGGAGCATCACTAAAAGATTTAGGTAAGAAGTGTTTTGCAATATCTAAAATAGAAGACATAGAATATATAGAGAAAATAAGTAAATTTAGTTGAAATAACAGTAAAATAGTAACATAATTTTGGTAAAAATCCTCCTATCTTAGTGACATAAAAGATAGGTTATTATATAAATGAAACTATTAACAAGCGCATAGCCAAATGGCAGGAGGTAAGAATGAAAAAAATACTATTAAATTCTGTAGAATATAACAAAATCCAAAGCGAGAAAAAAGAGGTCGCGATTTGCAACCTCAAAACTATATTACAACTCTAATTTAGGTTGATACATCTCAAGCCACATGTTAACTTGACACAAGTAAGCCATAAGTTGAGGACCAGTCATTAATTGACCAAACCAAGGGCGAGAAAAAGCCTTACCATCAGAATCTAAAATATCAAGAATATAATTTCTATTAAGTAAATCATTAATAGGAGCTGAAGGATTACTCATAATATCAGAAAGCATACTCTTAACTTTAGCCAAATAATTAGGATTATGAGTTTTAGGATAAGGGCTTTTCTTTCTATCAACAATTTCATTTGGAAGAAAATCTTTAGAAATATAACGAAGTAATCCTTTTTCTCTACCATTAAGAGCTTTAATTTCCCAAGGAATATTCCAAACATATTGAGCCAAACGATAATCACAGAAAGGAACACGAAGTTCAAAACCATTATACATAGCCATTCTATCAGACCTATCCAAAAGAGTCTGCATAAACCAATTTAAAGTCAAGTGAGAAATTTTTCTTTTTTCAGCTGTTTCTTTAGAATCTGAATCTAAAATATCAACTTCTGACAAACTCTCATTATATCTAAAATCGATATAATCTTTCAAATCAACTCTTTCAGCAATAGCAGGATTTAGAAGAGTCTGTCTTTCATCTAAAGCAATAGACCAAGGGAAAGTATGACTATTTAAAGCATCATCTCTAAAAAACCAAGGATAACCACCAAAAATTTCATCAGAACACTCACCACTTAAAGAAACAGTAGCTTCGTTTTTTACATTTTTACAAAACAGAAGTAGGGAAGAGTCTATATCAGCCATACCAGGCATATCACGAGCAATCATAGCATCTTCTAAGTATTCAGACAATTCAGGAGTATCTATAACAATTTGATGATGTTTACAATATAAATTATCTGTCATTAACTTAATATAATAATTATCAGAATTAGGTTGAAAATCGCTTTTAACAAAATTTTTATCATTATCTACATAATCTATTGAAAAAGTATTTAAAGGAGGTAAATTTTGTTTCTTACAATAATCAGAAGCAAATTGTGCAATAATACTTGAATCTAATCCTCCTGATAAAAACACACATAAAGGAACATCAGAAACTAACTGTCTAGTTATAGAATCTTCTAAAAGGAATTTAACAGTATCACATGTAGTATCAAAATCATCTAAATGAGGTTTACTTTCTAATTTCCAATACCTTTCTATATGAAGTCCTGATTGATTATATATTGCAAAATGTGCAGGCTTTATTTCAAAAATATTCTTAAAAATAGTAGTACCAGGAGTGTGAGCAGGACCTATTCCAAATAATTCGCTAATACCTTGATTATCTATTATTTTTTCTACATTTGGATACTCAAAAATAGCCTTAAGTTCAGAAGAAAAAATAAATGTATTATCAACTTGTGTATAGAATAATGGTTTTACTCCAAAGTGGTCTCTAGCAAGAAATAGTTCTTTATTCTTACTATTCCAAATTGCAAATGCAAAAATTCCATTTAAGTGATTAACAACATCATTTCCATAGTATATATAACTTTTTAGTAATACTTCTGTATCAGAATGTCCCTCAAATTCAAAACCACTTTCTAATAATGTTTTTCGTAACTCTTTTGTATTATAAATTTGACCATTATAAACTATAACATAATCACCATATTCATATCGTGCAATCATAGGTTGCTTGCCACCTTCAGGGTCGATAACAATTAAACGCTTATGACCTAAAGCTACATTTTCAGATATGTAATAACCTTCTTCATCAGGTCCTCTTTTAGAAAGCTTTTCATTCATGTTTACAATTACATTACGATAGCTAGATATATCTTTTTTATAATTTACAAATCCAACTATTCCACACATAAAAACCACCTTTCGAGTATTAAAACTCTAATAATTTTTTAATAAAGTCCAAAATTAAAATTTGTACTAAAATTCTATTAATTATTATATGTAAAAAATTATAAATAGTTCAAAAGATATTTTTTATTTTAATAGTTCCAATTTTTATAAATATATGATAATATAAACATAATAAAATTACAGATTAAAAATACGAATGAGGAGAAAAAATGAACGCACAAGGTTTTAGAAAATTATTAGAACAAACAGAGCTAAAAATTATAAATAATGATAACATCATAAATGATTTTGAAGGTAATGAAATAATTGATATTATGAGAAATTTAAGTTATGCTGCAAAAAAACAATTATTATATAATCAGGAATTTATAGAAAAATATCAAATTGCTATATCTATATTCAGAGATATTATATGTAGCTTGCCTGATGAAGAAAAAATCAGGATGCTAGAAATATACCAAATAGAAAATTATTTTAAGTGTATTATTATTAAAACTTTTAATAATAGTACTAAATTAGACTTATTACTAAAAGAAAAAAGTTTTACTAAAGATGATAAAGTGAGCATATTAGAATCTTTAGATGTTGAAACTTTAATCGAATTTTTAGCAAATAATAAAGAATTTTTTAATGAAAACGACATTCATCCATATGAAATAATACAGAGGTTAGATACTGAACGACAGAGAGATATTGTAATTAATTTAGAAAATATTAATTTAACATTAAATGAAAAAAAAGAAATATTAGCTAAATTAGCAGTAGATGTTAAATATAGTATTGATATAACAAACTTTCCAGAAGAATACAAAACAGCAATTAATATGCCAGCAAGTAGTTGGTGTGGGCAAGTTATTTTAGAAAGAAATTTGGAAGATTATCGTGGATTAGACAATTTTATTAGAATAAATCCTGAAGAATTTACAGAAGAGCAGAGAACTAAACTTATAAAACTTTGTGATATTTGTCCAAGTTTAAAAGTAGCTAATACATTAGGTTTATATAGCTTAAAATATATTTCAACTGCACAAGAATATAAAGAAGCAGAACAATGGATTGCTTCTATAATTGACAGCTTAAATCCTGAATATTCAAAGGCTCAAAAAATGGCAATAATAGATAATGAAATTGGAAAGAAAATAAGTTACAGTCCTGATTTTCATACAGAAGTATTTAACCACGAGGATAGTAGAGCATTATGGAAAATAATTAGTTCTGGTTATGGAGTTTGTAATGGAATAGCAAGAGTAGAACAATACATTCTTGGTAGAATTGGTATAGAAAGTGAAATTATATGTAGTGAAAATCATGGATTTTTAAAAATTAAGGATATTGAACTTCCACTTGCAAATGGTGAAATAGTAAAAGGTAATACAATATTAGACCCAACTTGGAATTTAACAAGACATCGATTTGGCGGAAAACCTGATAACTTTTGTATAAGTTATGAACAAGCTAGAAAAAATGATATTGATATCGAAGGTAAAGACCATTATTGTCATAAAAATGATAAAGAATTGCAAGATGCGACTTTAAATTTGGATGAACAGAGTTTAAGACAATTATTTACAAGTGTTGGATTAGCAGATAAAGAAGGTCAATTTCCAATAAATGATTTTATTGTACAATCAAAATTATTAGATGCATTTTATGCAAATCAACCAGAGCATAATATTAATACGCAATTCTTACTACTCTCAAAGACTTATCCTGAATTCGCAACATGCCAAAATTCAAGTGTGACTATTTTAAGTGATATACTATTAAATAATGAAAATCTGAAATTTAACAGATGTGTTGTAAATAGAGTCTATAATAAAACAGATAAAGAAAAAAGAACAATTTTATATGTTTATATTGATTCAAACGAATTGGGAAAGAAATTTTATTTTGCTGATAAGAATAAAGAACAATTTGTAGAATTATCACAAGAAGAATTTACTAAACAATTTGAATGTTATGAAGAAGATTTAAAAAAGAATAAACGGATTTAGACCATGGGAAACTAAAGAACAAGGAAAAGAAGATATAGATTTATCAAAGAGTTCTGGCAAAATCGTTGCTGAAGAAGGTGAAGAAAAATGAATATTATTAAAAAAATGATTTTATTTATAAAAAATATATTTATTAAACAAAATGAAGTAAAAAAATTAGAAGCGCCTAAATCTGTTGTAACTCAAGATGAAAAAGTCAATTTCATTGAATCTTTAAAAATTACTACTATAGAAGAAAGAACGAAGAAAAGAGTTGAAACATTAACTTGCAATGGGGATGGATTAGGTATACAAAAAAAGATAAGTTATTAAATGATAAATAGTAGCAGAGTTGTTTAACCCTGCTATTACTTATTATTACTATTCATTATTATGATTATCTCTAGTTATTTGACTTGAATAATACCAAACAAGTGCAATAATAATAACTGCAGCTAAAGCAATTATTAACCATGTCCATGTTGAAGATGTCATTCCCATAAAAGTTGCATCACCAGAAGTTCTTGTAACATTATAATTTGTTGCATTATCTGTTCTTGTTACACCTGTCATTCCTGTTACATCATTATTATCATTATTATTACCATCGTTTCCATTATTTGCGTTATTATCTGTTATATCATTTGTTATATTTTGTGCTCCTTGTTCCATATTACCAGTAGCATCTTTTGATGCACCTGATATGTCTTTTGCAGCATCTTCTACAGCGTTTTCTGCACCACCAACAGCATTTCTAACACCATCAGCAGCATTATTTAAATCATTATTTGCAAAAACGAATGTGTATGAAAAAACTAAAGAAAGTACTATGAATAGACCAAAAAATATTTTTTTAGACATAATTTTTTCCTCCATTCATTAATATTATTATTTTTTTGTGGCAAAATATACTTGAAAAAATTTGCAAAAAATTTGATTTTTTCAAAAAAAAATTTATATCACAATGGATATAAATTTTTACTGACAACATATAAATTAATTCTGCTCTGTTGAATTTTTAAGAACCTTCATCCTAATTAAAATTGCAATTGAAAGTAATATAAGTACTATTCCTATTGCTATTAAGCAAATAGATAATGAATTGCATAATGTTAATTCACTTGTATTTATAGAAACTGTAGAACTAAGTGTAGATGGATTTGTAACAGAATCTGGATTTGTGTCTATATTAGAATTTTTATTATAGTTATTATTGTTAGTATTTGTATTACTAGTAGAAGGATTATTTAAATTCATATTAACATTTGTAGCATAACATATATTTGTAATAAATATAGTTAATAAAACAATTAACAATATTAAAGTAATTTTTCTCATTTTTTTCAACATATAAAATACCTCTTTTCATTTGATTTGTAATTTTTTTATGTTATAATGATACCATAAAAGAAAAAATATGTCTACAAATTTTTAAATAAAAATGGGGTATAGGAAATGGAAGAACAAAAAGAATACACAATAGAAGAAGCAGAAGAGAATTTTAACAATAAAGATTTTATGCTTCAAGCTATAGAGAATAAAGCAACATGGGTTTTAGCATACGCAAGTGAGGAAATTTTAGCAGATAAAGAGGTCATATTAAAAGCTGTTAAAGTTGATGGTCAAACATTTTATTATGCAAGTCAAGAATTAAGAGATAATAAAGATATCGCTTTAGAGGCTATTAATAATAAGTGGCTTATAATCAAATATGCAAGTAAAAGGCTAAGAGGAGATAAGGATATTGCAATTACAGCACTAAACAAAAATATAAAATCAGCAATGTATTTAACTGATGAAATAAAAAAAGATGCAGAAGTGGACTTATTAATTAATCCACCTACTGCAACTGAATAAATATATTATTGAAATTAAAATATTTATTAGCAAAATGAGCTATTTTTCATATTTATATTTTAATTTCATTTTCTTTTTTATAAAATCTGAAAATTGTTCAGCATCTCCTAATGTGAAACCTAGTTTATCTATTAAAATAGCACTTTTCTTAGTAAGATAAAGGTAGAAAAAATTGTCAGTTTCATAAACTTTATGAAGTTGCCAGTATCTTATTCGTGCACACCTGGCGTTTTCTCTAACTTTAAAATTTTTTTCATAAAAATATAATATTATTTCATCTTCTTTAGATATAACTTTTGATTTTGTTTGTTTTTTATAACTAAATAAAGGCTGAAATATTCTATATATAGTAAAAATACATATTACAACAAAAAATATAATGGCTAATAGAATTACTTTTCTTTTAATAGTTGCTATAAAACAGTACACTAAGAGAATTAATACAATAATTGTATAAACATCATATATTAATCCAAATTTACCATTATGAAATTGAACAAATTTATTATAATTCTTTTTTGAATATTTAGTGCGATTTTTAAATAACATTTTATTATTACTCATTTATTTAGACCTTCTTTTATTTTTAGTTTTGCTTATATAAATTTATAAATTAGATAGGGGATTGCTTTCTACAGCATTTCTAACTTGTTCATTGTTAACATGTGTATATATTTGTGTTGTAGCAATGCTTTCATGTCCTAATAATTCTTGTAGAGCCCTAATATCAACATTTCCATATTGATACATTAAAGTAGCAGCAGTATGTCTTAATTTATGTGTTGAATATTTTTTAGTATCTAATCCAGCTGCTTGTAATTCTTTTTCTACTACATATTGTACAGTTCTTTTACTAATTCTTTCATTTCTTTCACTTAAGAATAGAGCATCTTTTGAATTGAATTTTACATTAGTTTTTGCCTTTCTAACAATTAAATAGTCAGTAAGTGCCTTCATACAAGCTTTATTAAGATAAATTGTTCTTTCTTTGTTTCCTTTACCAATTACGTTCATTTTGCATTCGCTAAAATCTATATCTTTAATATTTATTCCTATTAATTCTGATAAACGTATACCACAGTTAAGAAATATAGTAGTTATTGCATAATCTCTTTCATGATTTCTGTTATCTTCATTTCCTGCAACATCAAGAAGCTTATAACTATCTTCTAATGATAAGTATTTTGGCATTCTTTTTTCTGCTTTTGGTGTTTCCAAGTCTTGTGCTGGATTTATTTCTAAGATTTTTGCTTTTTGGGCTAGATATTTAAAAAATATTCTTATTGTTGATATTTTTCTTGCTCTTGTTGCAGGTTTTGCTCTTAAATCTATTGCTAAATATGATATGAAGGCATGTATATCTTCAATTCCTATTTTTTTTAAGGTTTCTATACTAAAATTTTCTATATCTATATTCTTTAAATCCTGCTCTTTAGTTAAATTAAAATGTATCATCATATATTTTAAAAACATTGCTAAATCATAATTGTATTCTTTTATTGAGTTAGGTGACTTATTTAATATCGTTATAGAATAGTCTAAAAACGAATTTAAAAAGTCAGGATTTTTTTCTCTTGGTATCATTAATATATTTCACTCTCCATTTATTTTTATACTTTTATATTATCATTTTTACTTTAAAATTTAAATAGTTTTTGCAAAATTAATCTATTTACTTTTTTGTAGAATTGTGGTAAATTATATGCATAATTAAAAACATAAAAACAATTATATAAATATAAGATTTTATAGAGTTAAACATAACTTGAAAGAGAGGAAAATACATGAAAAAGGTCATGATATTGACAGCAGAAAAGACTGGAACAGGACATAAGTCTGCAGCAAATGCCATTGAAAAAAGACTTAATAATTTAGAATATGAAACAAAACAAATCAATTGTTTTACGATGATGGGAAAAATAGGAGCATTACTTGAGAATTCTTATATTCCTATAACAACAAGATTTCCCTTACTTTTTTATATACCATTTCTATTAACTCAAATTTGCCCTAATGCTATGCACTTTTTAATTTATCTTAAATCTAAAAAAGGTTTAAAAAAGCAAATTAATGAATTTAATCCAGATTTAATAATTTCAGTACATAGTATGTTTACAAAATCAATATCTCATTTTTTGAAAAAACAAAAATTAAATATTCCATTTTATATCAATGTAATTGATTTAGTAAATCCTCCTAGAGTTTGGTTTGATAAAAATGCTGATGCTATTTTTGTACCAACAGAGGATGTAAAACAAAATTATATAAAAAATGGAATAGATGAAAACAAATTATTTGTTTCAGGATTTCCAATTAGAGATGATATTAAAAGAAGAACAACTCCAAAGGAGATAGGGGATAAAGTAAATATTCTACTTGTAAATCCTTCAGTAAATTTAAAGAAAAGTATTCAATATGTAAAAGAAGTTTCTAGATTAAAAAAGGCATCAGTTACTGTTGTGTGTGGAAGAGATGAAAGAATGTATAATACTTTAATTAAAGAACAACTATCTGGAAATATCTCTAAAGATGTAAAAATTTATGGATTTATTAATAATATGAATGAATTATTAGAAAATAGTCATATAGTTCTTGCAAAAGCTGGTCCTAATATGATACTTGAAGGTGCTAAAAGTGCGACAGCAGTTGTAATTACTGGAAATATAAAAGGACAAGAGAATAATAATTATCAGTATATAGTTAAAAATAACTTTGGTTTTAAATGTGATAATCCAAACAAAATCTATGATAAATTAAATGCATTCATTTTAAGCTCAGAGCTTGAAGAATGTTTAAAAAATGTCTTGAAAGCAGACTGTAATAATGGTGCTGAGTTTATTGCAAATTATATTCATAGTAAAATTAGTTAAATAAATCTATCTTTATAAATAACTAAAATTATATAATGTATAAAAAGTTTAATTTTTCAAATATTAAAGACAGAGCAACTTTTAGTTATAACAAATTAAAAGTTACTCTGTTTTATCATATCCAAAAAACTTTTAGAACATGATGAAATGATTTTAAATAAATATTATTTCATATGAATCTAATGGAACTTTTGTAATGTCAAAGTCGTATTTTTCAAACTCTTTATATCTTTCAAAACAAAGAATTTGGCATATTAGTCTGTGAGTTATTGATAATTGAAAGATTGGTACTTGAAATCTATCACTCATATATTCTATAAAATCATTAGATTTCAAGACTTCAACTTTGTCTTTATGTATATTATCAGATATATAGGTAGAAAGTTCATGTTTAAATATAGAAATCGGTACTAAAAGTAAGCCAGCTAATGCATCTAAGTAAAAATCATCCATATAATTATAAACAAAACATGGATTACATAATGCATTGGATAAATTAGTAATATCCTTAATGTGATTAGCTACTATTTTGGCAATTAACCATCTTTTATCTTTGTAACATATATTGTTTTTTAATGTTGCAGAATTATTACTAAAATAACCCCAGCTCTTTCCAATAATATGATGATGTTCATCTATACTAATTCCTAATTTTCTTGCAAGTTCTTCAATATTAAAAGGTACATTGAGTTTTATATTTAGTTTTTTTACTAATATCTCTATTTCTTTAGAAAAAGCTACAAATTCTACCAATAAAGTCTCGAAGTTCTTATTTTGCCAATTGTTCATTTTTCTCCTCCTAAAAAACGATGTCTAGTTTATGAGTTCCTTCATTTCCAACATACTTCGTAATACAAATTATTATAATTTGTATACTACAATATGTAAACAAGTTATACGCAGTTTCACATTTAACTTTATTTTATAATTGTAAAATTGAATAAAAAATTTAGTCATTTTAAAACTCTTGTCACTTATTTTTACAACCAACTTTAAAATATTTTTATAATTTAAATTTACATTTTGATAAAATATAGTATAATAAGCATAGAAAATTGTTGTATCTCATTACAATTATAATTTGAAAGATAAAAAGAAAATAGGAAAGGGGATAAGCATATGCAATCTTTACAGGAATTATATAAAATAGGGAATGGACCATCTAGTTCACATACAATGGGACCCAAAAGAGCAACTGAAATATTTAAAAGCAAATATCCAAATGCAGACAAATTTAAGATTATATTATATGGGTCACTTGCTTTAACTGGTAAAGGACATTTAACAGATTATATTATACTGAAAACATTGGAAGGTTATAAAGTAGAAATTGAATTTGATACACAAACAGATTGTAAAGTTCATCCTAATACTTTTGACATATTCGCATATAAGGAAGAAAAATTGTTAGATAGCTGGCGAGTATATTCAATAGGAGGAGGAACTTTCAAGATTGCAGAGAAAAAGGACATTATCTTAGAAGATATTTATCCACAAAAGAATTTTAATGAAATAAAACAATATATTAAAGAAAATAATATAGATTTATATGATTATGTTTGTTTATTTGAAGGAAAAGAAAAGATAACACAATTCTTAACAGAGGTTTGGAAAACCATGCAACAAACAATAAAAAATGGATTAACTACAACTGGAATAATACCAGGAAAATTAAAATTACAAAGAAGAGCAAAAAAGATTTACGAGAATAAATTAGATTCTGAAACAGATGATATTAGAAAAACAAGATTGCTTAGTAGTTATGCTTATGCAACAAGTGAAGAAAATGCAAGTGGAGGAATTATAGTAACAGCACCAACATGTGGAGCATGCGGAATATTACCAGCAGTACTATATTATATGAAAGAAGTATACCATATTAGTGATACAGAGATAATTAAAGCTTTATCTGTTGCAGGAATAATAGGGAATATTGTAAAAACTAATGCCTCTATTAGTGGAGCTGAATGTGGATGTCAGGCTGAAATTGGAACAGCCTGTTCTATGGCTGCTTCAGCAATAGCATATTTGTTTAAATTAGATATTGATAGAATTGAAAATTCTGCAGAAGTTGCAATGGAACATCATTTAGGCTTAACTTGTGATCCAATTTATGGATATGTTCAGATTCCATGTATAGAAAGAAATGCTGTTGCAGCAATGCGTGCATTTGATTCTGCTATATTATCTTCAATGCTTGAAACAAACAAAAAGATTTCATTTGATTTGGTTGTGGAAACAATGTATGAAACAGGAAAAGATTTGGGTAAGCACTATAGAGAAACAAGTGAAGGTGGACTAGCTAAAAAATATTGTAGAAATAAGTTTTTTAATATGGATTTATTATAAGTAGAAATTCAAAATTATATTTATTATTTCTATGAATTTTTGAAAAATCTTGTTTTTACTCAATAAAACATGTATAATATAAAAAAAGTTTATATAGGAGAATAAAAATGCAAAACTTTAATTATCATTCACATACATATAGATGTGGACATTCAGATGCAGATATGTCAGATGAGGATTATATAAAGGATTACATAAAAATGGGATTTAAAAAGGTAGCTATAACAGATCACTGCCCTGAAAAAAATGTTGTTGATGCAAGACCAAGAATAAGAATGGAATATAGTCAAAAAAATGAATATATTCAATGCATAAAAAATTTAAAAGAAAAGTACAAAGATTTCATAGATATAAAAGTTGGATATGAAGTAGAATATTTGCCAGGAGAAGAAGCTAGTATTCAAGAATTAAAAGATGAAACTGATATTATTGTATTAGGACAACATTTTATAATCGGAACTCAAAATGATGAACTTAGAATATTGGGAAAATGTGATTATACAGATGCAGAGTTACTTATATATGCTAGATATATTGAAAAAGCTCTTGAGTTAAAAATACCAGATATTATTGCTCATCCTGACATGTATATGTACAAAAGAAAAGAATTTGGAGAAATTGAAGAAAAAGTGGCACATAGAATATGTAAACTTGCAGAAAAATATAATGTACCTCTAGAGATAAATTTAAACAATATTTTTCAAAGGACTTATAATGAAAATAGAATTTTAAATAATTTGCCATTAGAAGAACAAAGAAAAAAATTGAAAAATGTACAATATCCACGAAAAGAATTTTGGAATATTGCTTGTAATTATGATGTTAAAGTATTATATGGATTAGATACACACTACAGAGGGCAAATACAGGTATGGAATGAATTAGTACAACTTGCAAACGAAATGATTGGTAAAGACACAATAAATAAATTGAATTTTATCGAAAATCTTTAACTAAGTTATACGCAATATTTTTAGAAAAAGTTAAATAAAATGATAGGGAGATATATAATTAATCATTATATAAAAATAGAAAATGAATAAAGAAGAAAAAATAGAAAATGAAAAGCAATATATTGAAAACATATTACAAACTTGGAAAAAAATTTCCATAGAAATTTCAAGTAATAAAAAATTAGATAAGAAAATAAAAGAACTTTCAGATTACTAGAGGAGTATAAAATGGGAAATATTGACAGAAACAAAATAAGAAAAAAAGAATTTACAATTGGATCTTTAGAAGAAGAAATTGAAGAATATTGTATAAAATTGGCATCCACACATACTGATGACATTTTGAAATTATATAATAAATTGCCAGAAAGTAGAAGAGGAAGATATATAAATTCAGACTTAATGAAAATGACATTTCCATTCTATGCAAAGAGTATTGAAAACAGAAGACTCTATAATATGGCTGTTACAAATTCAGCAGCTGTGCTAACAAATGAAGCATATATTAGAGCATTGCAGAATAAAGAAGTTAAACGTTGTATATATATTACTGGACCATATGGTGCAGGAAAATCATATTTTACACAAGCACTATTTGAATGTAATCAAGATGGATTATTAGAAGGTAGTATAGTATACGAAGGTTCTATAACACCTCCTGCCTTTGGCGAAAAAATTAAATATGCAATAAATCAAGGAGTTACTCCACATATAATAGCATTAAATCCAACCCTAGAACTTTCAATAAGAAATATTAAGGATAGAGCCCAAAGAATAGGTAGAGATGTAGAAAAGCAAGAAGTATTGGATAAATTTTGCAACTTCTATACATATATGAAATATATAATAGAAGAATTTGAGAATATTTCTTTTAAAATTTATAATAAAAATAGCAATAATTCTGAAGATATTAATTACAGTTCGAATATTAATGATTTATATCATGGAACAATTCAAGAAGTTGAAAAAGAGTATAATAGAATAATTAACCAGTTAGGTCTACCAATAACACCTACTTTACCACTAGTATTTCCTTCTAATGAAGAACGATGATTTATTTGCACAAAACTTTGATAATACAGACCTTTGTAGTATATACTATTTATTATATTAGAAAAATGCTGAAAAAGTGCCAAAATAATGACGTACGAGAATCAATTTTAAGCCATTTTTATAAAAAAGACATATAGTTTGTTGAATTAAAATATGGGTTATTTTAGAGTTTCAAGCATTTTAGTGATTTTAGAAAAATTATCATATATAAATTAAAAATAAGACTACAAAAATTTTAATTGAACAAAGTTATAAGGATAAATTATAAAAATAGCTAGAAATTGATTTTAAAAGGTCATAAGAATATTGATATATAAGTAATACAAAAGACTATATGTAATAATATAAATTCAAAAGAATTAAAGTGATATAAGTGAATATTAGTAGTTGTAAAACAGCTATATACTAGACATATGTAAGAGTATAGGTATTGGCTGTTTTATATATTAATCCTATTCTTATTTGCACAAAACTTTGATTTTGTGCAATGTTGTATTTTACTTTTATATTATATAAAGTGTACAAAATTCTTCCTTCCCCTTTCAAAAAATACGAAAATATACTTTGAAGAATTATAAAATTACTTGTCACATAATAAGAAATATAGTAAAATATTTAAGGGGAATTTTTATGTTGATTATAGGAATAATGTTATGCATAATAGCATTAATTTTAGAAATTTATTTATCAAAAACAAAAAATAATAATTTGCAGAATATAAATTATAATGAAAGATATTCAAAAAAGGAATATTTATTAACTCAAACAGAATTAAAATTCTATAGATTACTTAAACAGATAACAGATGAATTAAACCTCGTTATATGTCCTCAAGTAACTTTATATCAAATTGTTACTAACAAAAATTATAAATATTTTAGCAAAATTCAAAACAAAAGCATAGATTTTGTTATTGCTGAAGAAAATCTAAAAATAAAATTATGTATTGAATTAGATGACTATACACATAAAAGAAATAAAAGAGTTAAAAGAGATGAATTTATAAATAAACTCTTTGCAGACTTAAATATAAAGTTAATTAGAATACCAGTACAGAATTTTTATAATTTAGAAGAATTAAAAAATAGAATCAAAGAGAGCTTATAAGCTCTCTTTGATTCTATTTTTTTACATAGTAATAACTTCATCATGTAGCTGTTGAACAATATAGTCTGGTACTATTGATTTAAAAACAATTGAAATTTTAGATCTACTAACATCAATTGTTAAAATATCTAAATTATTTTTTTCTATAATATTCATAATTCTTTTATAAACAGTATCATTAGCAATAATTCCATGACCAATAACAGAAATTCTTGAAATTTCCTTTTTAACAATATTCTTAACAAGAGTACCTTCAATATCGCTTGAATTTGATATAATTGTCCCCTCTCCCTCTTCGAAAGTTGACTTTGCAACTATTGGAATATTATGCTTATCAGCTATCTCAACACATCTATTATGAAGAACTTTAGCTCCTTCACTTGAAATCTCAATCATTTCTTCATATGATACATTATCTAATTTTTTAGTATTTGAAATCTTATTAGGATCAGCAGTATAAATACCATCAACATCTGAGAAAATTAAGCATTTTGAAGAATCTAATGCAGCTGCTATAGCTACTGCAGTAGTATCTGATCCTCCTCTACCTAGTGTTGTAATGTCTTGGTCTTGGTTTATTCCTTGAAATCCTGCAACTATAACAATTTTTTTCTTTTCTAACTCTTTAAGTATACGAGTTGTATTTATGTTCTTAATGATTGCATCTTGATTAGTATTATTTGTACTAATTCCTGCTTGCCATCCTGTTAATGAAATTGCTCTATATCCTAGTTCTTTTAAAAGTATGGCTAATTTAGCAATTGTTATTTGCTCTCCTACACTAAGTAAGACATCCATCTCCCTTTTATCAGGATTACTTGAAAGTGAACTTACCTCACTTATTAATGTATCTGTAGTTTTTCCTTGTGCTGAAACTACTACTACAACATTATTTTTCTTATTATAAAAATCAATTATTTTATTAGCTACTAATTTTAATCTTTCGTCATTAGCAACTGAACTTCCTCCAAATTTTAATACAATTGTGTCCATATTGGCACCTTCTTTATCTATTTATACAAGTCTTATCTAAGTTTAAATATGACTACTTATATTATATATAAAATTTCTATTAATTGCTACAATATTATGCATTATTTGATGATAATTTCAAAAATGCTTCCATAAAATCATCTATTTCTCCATCCATAACAGCTTCTATATTCCCCACTTCATAATTTGTTCTATGGTCTTTAACAAGTGTATATGGACAAAATACATATGAACGTATTTGGCTTCCCCATGCTATGTCTCGTTGTTCTCCTTTTAATTCAGCAATAGTATCTTTCTTTTCTTTCTCTTTTAAGTCTAACAGCTTTGATTTTAACATCTTCATTGCTGTATCTTTATTTTGAAATTGTGAACGTTCCGATTGGCATGCTACTACTATATTAGTTGGAATATGTGTTAATCTTACTGCAGATGATGTCTTATTTATATGCTGCCCCCCTGCCCCTGATGCTCTATATACATCCATTTTTATGTCTTCAGGGTTTATATCTAATTCTATATCATCCGTTATCTCTGGCAATGCTTCAAGTGATGCAAATGAAGTATGTCTTCTTCCTCCTGAATCAAATGGTGATATCCTAACTAATCTGTGCACACCCTTTTCACATTTCATATATCCATATGCATTTTCACCTATTATCTCAAATGTTACACTTTTTAGCCCTGCTTCTTCTCCTTCTAAATAATCTAGCTCTTTTATTTGAAATCTATTTTTATTAGCCCATTTTGTATACATTCTATACAACATCTCTGCCCAATCTTGAGATTCTGTTCCTCCTGCTCCTGGATGTAATGTTACTATCGCATTATTTTTATCATATTTTCCTGATAAAAATGTTTCTAATTCAAATTTTTCTAGTTCCTTTTGTATTTTATATGTACTTTTTATAATATCATCTATTGATTCTTTATCATTTTCTAATTCAACTAATTCTGTTAATTCTATTATATCTTTTATTTCATTCTTTATTTTATTATATAAAGTTATTTTATTTTTAGCACTTTTTATTCTTCCTAAAATTTCTGTACTCTTTTTATTATCGTTCCAAAAATTCTCTTCTATTGTTACTTCTTCTAATTCTTTTAGTTCCTTTTCTATGCTTGTAATGTCAAAGTGAATCACCTAAGTTTAATATTTTATTTTCTAAATTTTGTAGCAGTCTAGTATTTTCTTCTAGTTCAATCACTCTTCCACTCCCCTTCATATTTATTTCAGTAACTATTTTACCACTAAAGCATTTATTTGTCACTTTATTTTATTGTTTTTTGTACATTCTATTAGTATTTTTTATTTTTGTGATAATTTTATATCTTTCATAGTGTATTCTAGCACTTTCATAAAACTTCTATTGATTTTTATGTTAATTCGTGTTATAATTATGTATACTACAAACATAGGAGGTTCATGCTAATGAACAGAATGTATGATTTACAGGCAGTAAAGCGGCTTATTGGTAAGAAGGGCTTTGACCCAGCTCTAAAATGGCTTTGTTCTGATGAAATAACTGAAGATATAAAGTCATCTTTAGCAGAAGACTGCGTTTATGTCAATGGCTATCCTTGCCTGAGCTTTTTATTAACCCTGTAATACTGCATCATGTTTTTTTATGATGTAATCCAAACTAAAAGCCCCTTTCTCGAAAGAGTTAGAGGCTTTTCAGTTATGAAATTTCATAAGCTACTTTCCGCAACAATTCTTATACTTTTTGCCACTCCCACATGAAGACTTTATTTCTGTATTATCAATACTATAAAATACTATTTATACTAATCATATTGCGGATTATAGCCATTTATATTTATTGTATTATTAGTATTTATTTTGTATATGTTTTCTTATTTTTTGCAAACAAAATGCAAACAATGTTTACATTCGATTTTTAAATTATAATAAAAATGACTAGATTGCAACGTACTTAACATACGCTTAGCTTGTAGCTACATTGTCTAGGTCTTACTAAAAATATTTTACTATATTGAAACTTGTATGTCAAACATTTTTGCTAAAAATATTAAAGGTAAAGACCTAAATCTCTACCTTTTGACTTTACAGCTCCCACTTATTGGTAGGGTTCACCTGATTTTTTATCTTTTCAATAATTTTTTACTATATTATTTGGCAGGTGTGCCAATTCCTGCATCTCTTTTGACCTTTAAAAGGTGTGTAGATGGCACAATTGTCTACTTCAAATAATTTTGTTTTATTAAGTATATCCTTATCCAATAATATTTTTTCTATATTTATTATATCAGGAAACACCAAATTCTTATTTCCTGCTTTTACCAATTCTAATACTCTATTTGCTTTTGTATTTAATTCTTTTTTCAAGTCATCATTTATTGTTACTTCTTTGTTCTGTTTTATATATTGTTCTTTTATGTATTCCATTGTAGTAGGAAACATATTCTGAATTAAAAAAGCACTTTTTCTTCCATATATGTATCCAAATGCAATTGTATCAACTCTTTTATATCGTTCTAATTTCTTATCATATATTGCTTTATATTTTTCAACTTTACTACTTACAGGAATAAACCAATATAAACCATTATTTCTATTATCTTTAAAACAGTAATAGCATGGTCTCATATAACCATTTTCCTTGTTTACCATTAATTCTTTATCTTTTATTACTTCAAAAAATTCATCTTTTATAAAATAAAAGTTTCCTGCTTTTATATTCAATTTTTGCTCCTATTCTAAAATTATGACCTTGCCTTTTTTATAAAGCAAGGTCTTTATAACATTTATTAACTGGTCTTTTTATTGTTCGCACACCAGTTAGCGAAAAACATTTATTAATCAACCTTTTTATGGTTCGCATGTTGATTAGCGAAAAACATTTATTGCATACACTTGATGTCTTTCTTATTATATTCATTTTAGCAAATTTTATTTACTTTGTAAAGAGTTTTGTAGAAAATTTATTGTTTTTCGTACCACTTTGCAAATTCTTGCATTGCTTGTATAGAGCCATCAACTTTTATTCTATTTTCTCTTTCTTCTGAATTCATTTCTGCTAATGTTTTATTAAAACCTTCAGGTTTAAAAATATACCATAAATCTGACCATTTTTCTTCTCTATCTAATCCCTGAATACTATTTGATAAATTTCCGAGGATGTTTTCCATAAAAGTAATGTATGTTCTTTCCATCATGATATGCTAAACATTCATTAAATGCACATTTTCTATTTTCCTTATTTTCCATTAGCTTTAAAAATCCCTGTAATCCTATAGTATCTAATGAAAAATTCACAAATGCTCTTGGAAAACCATTTAATGCCTCAATTCTAAAATCAGTGTCTAATGCTATACATGGCCTTTTTACTAATTCATAAGCTTGTTTTACTTTTGCAGTTGCTATTTCTTTTATATTGTCACTTCTAGGTTCATCTAATTCATAATTAAATGTTGTAAATTTTAATTTTTTAAAATATCGTTCAGCTGATTTTATTTTTCCAGTATTATGCGTTACAAAAACGATTTCATTTTCCATATTATTTTCCCCATTCTCTTTTTATATTTTCTTCTTCCTTATCTTTTACTGCTTTATATAAATTAATTCCTAATTTATTACATACACTATTTAATACTATAAATACATCTGCTACTTCACTTTCAATTGTATCATAATGATTTATTTTACTTTTATCAATACTCATTGATGTTGCATTTTTTCGTATTGATTTTGCTAATTCTCCAACTTCTTCAAGAAGTTGAAATCATAGTATTATAAATATTTATGATATTTTGAATATTATTGATATTCTAGCTTTCTGTCCATTTTCAAAAATAATATTTTCCATATTTATAATATTATATCACAAAATTTATTAAATGTGTTAAAAAATAAAATAATTCCTATAATT